>PIVQ01000130.1 GCA_003354055.1 Desulfobacteraceae bacterium
GCCAAGTTTTCCCATTTAGCCGCCATAGGCCACGATCCCAAACGAATACTGGCCATCACCTTTACCAACAAAGCTGCCCAGGAGATGAAATCCAGGCTCATGGAGATGACAGGATTGCCTGCCGCAAGTTTTGAATGGGTGAGGACCTATCACTCCGCCTGCCTCATGATTTTGAAGAAACACTGTGAGATCATGGGGTATACCCCGCCGATTCAGATTTTTTCAGTATATCAGATGGATAAGCTGGTCAAGGAACTTTGCGTCCAGAACAATATTGAAAAAAAATATGCCAACAGGATTTTGTCCACCATTTCCAGGGCCAAGAATGACGGGGATCCGGATAAATATTTTGACCAGCACCCGGGATTCTACAATATCAAAATGGGAGATATCTTTGCCCAGTACGAGGCCCGTCTGGCGGAGATGAACTGCGTGGACTTTGACAATATCCTGCTCAAGACAAGGGATCTGCTCCGGGACAATGACGAGATAAGGGAGTGGTACCGGGAGTATTTTTCCTATATTCTTGTGGATGAATACCAGGATACCAACAATATTCAGGAAGATTTAACCTCTCTGCTGCTGGGGAGCCACAGGAACCTGTTCTGCGTGGGAGACGACTGGCAGTCGGTGTATGGCTTCAGGGGATCCAATGTAAATCACTTTTTGGGGTTTCCCGACAAGTACAAGGATGCCAGGATTTTCAGACTTGAAGAAAACTACCGGTCAGCAGACGAGATTGTCCAGGCGGCCAACGATATGATCGACTACAACCCGGACAAGATGGAAAAACGCTGTTTTTCCAAGAAAAAGGGCGGAGTGGTGGAGATCTATGATTTTATGTCTGATTCCCACGAGGCGGAGTGGGTGGCCAAACGGATCAAAGGACTGAACAAACAGGGCCAGGGAATACCCCTTGATAAAATGGCTGTGGTTTACAGAACCAAGTTCTGTTCCCTGCCCTTTGAAAGGATCTTCAGAGCCTTTCGAGTGCCTTACCGGCTCATGGGGTCCCAGGGTTTTTTCGAGCGCATGGAAATTCTGGACATCAACTCCTATCTAAGTTCCTCTTATTTTCCCAATGACGACCTTTCTTTCGAACGGGTTGTCAACACCCCCAAACGTGGTATCGGCCCGGGCATGATCAAAAAGATTGCGGCCATGCGCACCGAGGGTAGAAGTCTTCAGGATGCTGCCCGGATTATGGTAAAAGAGCGGGTCTTGACCAAAAAGATTCATGAAAATCTTTCCCAAGTTTTGGATATCCTGGACAGCATCCATGATATGGCCCCGGCCATGGCCATGGAGACGGTTCTCGACAGAACCGGATATTACGATTATCTGGAAAAAAAGACCAAGACCGGAGCAGAGTTCACCTCCAAAAAAGAAAATGTCGAGCAGCTTATTTATACGGCCCGTTCCAAGGATACCATGATCGAATACCTGGAAGAGGCTGCCCTGATCCGTGAGGACAAGGATGATGATGATCAGGATGAAAACGGGGTTGCCCTTCTCACCATCCATTCTGCCAAGGGCCTTGAGTTTGACACGGTCTTCATCGTGGGCTGTGAAGAGAGACTTTTTCCCCATTGGCGGTCCATTGACGAGGGGGACAAGGCTCTGTTTGAAGAGCGCCGCTTGATGTACGTGGCTATGACAAGGGCAGAACGTTTTCTCTACCTGACCCATGCCAACTACCGCAAAGGAGAGTTTTCCATCCGGAGCCGGTTTATCGACAATATCAGGGAATGCCTGGCCTGATCCGCTGTGGCCTGACAACTATATGGATATCTTTTATGCCATAAAAGAACCGGTTTCCCAGGCAGTTGCCAAAATTGTCGGCAAAGGCCACAGGGTGATCCCTTCGGCGCAAAAAGGGATATTCATTACTCTGTTCTTTATTATTTTCACCACGGTTACCGGAGTGGGTATTGTTGTGCCGTTGCTTCCCATCTATGCCCATGACCTGGGTGCGGGAGGGATTTATGTGGCCATGATTTTCGGGGCGTTCTCCCTTTCCCGGACCTTTCTGCTGCCCCTGTTCGGACGGCTGTCCGACCAAAAAGGCAGAAAGCCCTTTATCATGGCAGGGCTCTTCACCTATGTTCTGGTGTCCCTGGCCTTTGTATGGTCCGAAAGCGTTGAGGGGTTGATTTTTATCCGATTCATTCAGGGCGCAGGATCAGCCATGATAATGCCCGTAGTTCAGGCCTATGTGGGGGAGATTACCCCTGAAGGAACAGAAGGCTATTCCATGGGTCTGTTCAATTTATCCATGTTTTTAAGCCTCTCTTTAGGCCCCCTGATGGGTGGCACCATTCTGGATCTATGGTCCATGGACGGGGCTTTTATCTGTATGGCGGGGCTCTCTTTGGCAGGACTGGTTCTCTGTCTGATTTTTCTACCGCCCCTCTCGGAAGAGAAAATCCATACCCTGAATCGCGACCCGGTCCCTTTTTCCATGATACTCAAGGACTGGGAGCTTGCAGGCCTCGTGGCCTTTCGATATTCCTATACTGCCTGTATCGGTATCATCTGGTGTTTTCTACCCCTGTTTGCAGCCAAGGCTTTTGGACTGTCAGGATCAAAGATCGGCCTGCTGGTCATGGCCGGTGTGTTTATCTCCGGTGTGCTTCAGTTGCCCATGGGCTATGTGGCCGACCGGTTCAATAAAAAGCTTATGATTCTTATGGGTGGTCTGCTGTCTGCTGTGGGTATTTTCCTTCCCTTCTGGGCTGCATCCTTTAGTGATCTTCTAGTTGGGGTGACCATCTTTGGTATCGGCGGCGGGATCTCCATGCCGGCCATATCCGCCTTGGCCGTGATCAAGGGCGATGAGAAAAAAGCCATGGGATCGGTGATGTCAGTCATGACTGTAGCCCATTCCATGGGCATGTTCACAGGATCCATCCTGGCAGGATTATCCATGGATTTTTATTCCCTGTCCTATGCCTTTCCCTGCGGATTTTTGATCATGGCATCCGGAACTATTGTCTTTCCTTTTCTTTACCGGCGTCAACAAAGATACGTATAAATATTGGTAGCGAGAACAGTTATCAGCGAGAACAGCGAGAGCAGCGGATTGAGAACCTTCGGTTGACGAATTATTTTCGTCCTTGAATCATTTCCCATCCTGTGGCAGAGTATTCTTACGCGTATCAGCGAAAAATCTTTCAAAAAAGGGGTGGCGATGGAGATTCAGTTAAAAGATCTGGAGCAGTTGGATCTGTTTCAAGGGATTCATTTTGATACATTGCCCAAGGGGCTTGTTCGTGCCCCTGTGCTCAAGTTCGAGACCGGCGACACGGTGTTGTCGCCGAAAAAGAATAACTCCACCCTTTATCTTCTCAAGTCCGGTGCGCTTACGGTTCATCTGAAAGAGTCGGACTCTCGCCCGTTGCGGACGATTCATGCGGGCAGTTGTGTGGGAGAGCTTTCATTGATTGAGGAGACCCGTCCCTCTGCCTGGGTACATGCCAAAGAGCCTTCCGAGTTGATTGCTCTGCATCAAGACATTCTTTGGGATATACTGGCTGCTGACGGCAGGATTGCAAAGAATCTGCTGTCCTTATTGTCCAAACGGGTAATTGACAACACAGAGTTGATCTCACTTGGAAAGGTCCGTATCAAGGAACTTGAGCAGGCTGCCATGATTGACGGGTTGACCAATATCTATAACCGCCGGTGGTTTGATAAGGCCATGATTGTTCATATGAATCGCTATTACAGGAAAATGGTGCCGTTTGTCCTGTGCATGTTGGATGTGGACAAATTTAAAAATTATAATGACCTCCACGGTCATCTGGGCGGGGACCATGCATTGACTGCCATTGCAAAGGCCTTGTCCGATAGTGTGCGGCCTGATGATTTTGTGGCCCGGTACGGGGGGGAGGAGTTTTCGATCATCCTGGCAGATACACGGTCCAGAGATGCAGGTCCCATTGTAGAACGGTTGCTGGAGGCGGTTCGAACTGCTGAAATCAGGGATGTGGAGGGAAATATACTGCCGTCCGTGACGATTTCAATCGGGGTGTCCCAGCCAAAGGCCGGAACAACTGTCGAGACCCTGATTGAGGCCGCTGATAGTGCCTTATACCAGGCCAAGGATCAGGGCCGTGACTGCTGCTGCACAATGGATTGCTGACCCAGGCAGGACTGGCATCACGAGGCCCACTGCCGGACCCGATGGCTGAGCTTAGTTTCGTCAGATTTTGATTCTTCATAGTCCTCTTTCTGGGAATCCGGAATATAGTTGAGAAAAATAGTATCTTTGGGATCCATGAACAAATCCAGTAAATCCGGATCCAGTGATTTGCCGCGTTCCGATGTCATAATCCGGATGGCCTTGGACAGAGGCATAGCCTTGCGATAGGGCCGATTGGAGGTGATGGCGTCCCAGCAGTCTGCAATAGCCGCTATTCTGGCTTCCATGGGAATGGTTTTCCCCCGGGTACCGTTGGGGTAGCCGCTGCCATCCCAGCGTTCGTGGTGACAATAGGCTATGTTTACGGCAATTGGGGCAATTTTGAGTTTGGACAGAATATTTTTCCCGATTACCGGGTGTTCCCTGATATGAAGCAGTTCTTTATCTGACAGGCGTCCGGGTTTGTTCAACACCTCGTCCCGTATCCCGATTTTTCCCACATCATGGACGGTTGCCCCCATATAAATATCATTGACCCGGCCCTCCGGCAGACCCAGTCGTTGTGCAAGATCCCTGGCATAGTTGGCCACCCGCTCCACATGCCCGCCGGTATAGGTGTCTTTGGACTCTATGGTGGAGGCCAATACCATGAGAAATACTTCCAATTGTTCCCGCTTTGTCCGTTCCCGTTCCAGAGTATGCAATGATATAACATTTTTCACCCTTGCCTGAAGTTCCAGGTGGTGAAAGGGTTTGGTCAGGAAATCATCCGCACCGGATTGAAGGCTTTTAATGCGGTCGTTCCGTTCTGATAATGAGGTGATAATAATCACCGGGGTGCTGGTGGTTTTTTTTTGAGCCCGAATCTTTTTAAGCAGGGTAAAGCCATCCATCTTGGGCATCATGATGTCGGAAATCACAAGATCGGGCATGACCTGGTTAATGGCTTCCCAGGCCAGTTCTCCGTTGCTGGCCAGATACAGGGTATAGTTTTTCAGGGCGCTGGCCAGAAAATCCAGGATACCCGGGTTATCTTCGGCAACCACAATCGTGCCTTCGGGATTTGGGACTTCTATTTTCCGGATTTGACCTGCAACACTTTTGTTGCTGTCCAAAAGGTTGATCTGTATCAGGTCGCTGGCATCTATCTGGGCCAGATCCCTTGCCCGCCGGTCTTTTTGCCTTCTGTTAGCATGATGGAAGGGCTTATCGATTTTTCGCCGGTCATTGTTCCGGCGTTCAATAACAGCTTCAGGTTCTTTTTTTTCCAGATCCATGGGAAGGGTCAGGGTAAAACAGGTCCATTCGTTTTCCAAGGAGGTTACGCAGATGTTTCCGTACATCCGTTCTGCGGATTCTTTTACAATGGCAAGACCTAAGCCCGCCCCTTCGTACATACGGGTTTTGGAGCTGTCTCCCTGCTGGAAGCGGTTGAAAATGCTTTCCATCACCGCAGGAGACATGCCCACACCCGTATCCCTGACCTCAATGAGTATATCCTTTTCAGTATTGGAGAGAGTGACGGATATTTCCCCCTGTTCCGTAAATTTGTATGCATTTCGGATCAGGTTGTTCAATATATCCTTAAGTTTTTCTTTGTCCAGAAACATATTCTGTACCGTTGAAGAGGTATAATAGTTCAGATCTACATGGTTGGCTTCGATTAATCCCCTGAAGCTTGCGACAATTTGAAAGATGCAGGTATCCACATTGATCCGGGTCAGGGCCAAAGTGTCCATGCCTGCATCAAATTTGGAGATTTTGAGCAACTCGTTTATTTTATGGGTAAGGGAGAGAGTCTGCACCTTGATTTTATCAATCACAGGGGAGAGGTCGTAGGGGACAGGCCCGGCCTCTCCATCTCCCATAAAATCTGTCCAGCCCCGGATCAGGGTGAGAGGAGTCCGCAGTTCATGGGTGATATTGGCAATAAAGTTCTTTTTGACATTGGCTGCCTTTTCAAGATCCTTCACCGATTGACTTAACTGACGGGTTTTCTGTACCACCCGTTTTTCCAGGGTCATGTTCAGGATGACAAAATGGCAGAGGATGAATATAAATATGGCAAAAGAGATGAAAAAGACCCCAAAGGGATAGAGCTCCAGGTCAAGGGTACCCACAATAACCGGATAGTTAAGCAGATAATCAACGCCGGACAGGGAAAAGACCATGGTGGATAGCAGGAAATATTTGATCCGGGTCTTTTTGACCGGGTCGGCCTCTTGCCGGTATACCCGGAGCAAATCCAGGATGACCCTGCCTATAAAATAAACAACTGTGAGCAGATATACCTGGTGGAGAATACCTGCCTTTGGGTAAAATCCGAACCAGTATTTGTGAGGCCCTTGAATGAAAAGATCCGTTGTCCACAGGCAGGCCAGTAACCCCAGATTTAACCCGTAAAAAACCGGGATATCCTTTGGTTTTTTTTTCAGATACAGGCAGATGGTTTCATAACAGATAATGGGAAGAAAAATGATGCCCGAGTAACCTATTTTACAGATAATGTCTGCAAACCCCGGGTCTGTGCAGAGGAATAAAAATACCCAGGACATCTGCCAGTGAACCGTAACCGCACAGAGTCTCAAAAAACTTTTCCGGATGCTGTTTTTTGACAGGTAAAAGGCGGTAAGCCCGAGTCCAAAAGAGACAACAGCTGCAAACAGCGGCAGAAGCGCACTGAGATAAGGCATGGCTTACTCCTTTATCTCATGGTAAAAATTCAAGGGGCCTAAGAAATTTTCCGGTATCCGGACGACCTTTCCCTTTGCGCTGACCACGCAGAACCTTTGGTACCCTTCTCCGACCAAAAGTCCGGTGGCCTTGTTTTTAAAGCTGATATTCATCTGGCAGGTGGCGGCTTTGATGTCCGAAGTCGTCAGCTCCACCACCAGGGTATCTCCGAAATAAGCATTGGAAATAAATCGGTTATAGGTATCCACAGTGACCAGGCGGATACTCTGGTTTGCCATCAAATCGTGGAGATCCGGCACATTGGCCAGGAGAAATTTTTCCCGGACCACCCCCTGGTACTCGATGAAATTTGAAAAATAGACATTGCCGAACACATTGGTGCTTTTCAGGGTCACCATGATCTCGGTACGGAACACCCTGTCTTTGCCATATACGCTCAGGGCCTGGAGTTGTTTTTCAACATAGCGGCTAAACATATTCTCCTTTGCTTCCTGGACTTCCAGAACCTTAAATCCCACCCCGTCATGACTCTGCCATTGGGGATCACATGTCATTTTAATGGTTTTGAATTCTGAGATTTTTAAGTCAAGCTGAAAAGGGGTGGTCGGGATATCACCGTCCATCTTAAGAAATCCGCCGGAAGTGGATATGTTCTCAACAACACCTGTACCATTGTCGAGAACTGCCTTGATTTTTTTCTGAACACGGGGGGCCCTGTTCGTTCTCAATTTCGTCATTTTCGCCTCGCACTTTTAATAAAAGTATGGTCAGCAAAATCCATTTCGCTTAACAGGCATCCATTCCCTCGTGTATTACTATTTGTCAGAATTGCAAAAAAAAGTAAAGTGTTAGAAAAAAAATTCCTAAAAAAAAGATAAATGTTTTGAGGAGATTTGACTTTTCTTTTAGATAAGCTATTAATATATATGCTAAAAAATGTAGAATCTGTTTGGGTGTGGCGTCCGGCGGGGGGCAGTGGGTGTTTATATTTCCCTGGATAATTCCTTAAGACGGGCAAATTCAAACAGGATTTGATCCAGGGCAGAACGGAGGCCTCCCTTGTTTTCACATTTACTCATCTCTTCCATCGCAGATGCCGCTTTAGATAAATCTGTGGCAAGAAGATTTCCGGCTCCACCCTTGATCGCATGGGCATTTTCTTTGAGGGTGATATAATCCTTCTCTTTTATTGCCTTTTCCATGACAGGGAATTGATCGGTCATAGTGGAGAGAAATTCGTTGAATACATCCACGAAAAAAGGCAAATCATTGTCGAATTCCGTCATGGCAGTCTTGTAATCAATGGGACCGTCTTCGGGGAATCGGTCTTCTTTTTCCGGCGCGTTTTCCTGATCCGTTGCCTGGGTTCGTTTTTGGGAGAATCTGTCAGATTGCAGATTCTGTGGACTATCCGTTGGAATATCCACCGGCCTCTCCTGTTTTTGTGTGAGATCTTCCGGCGCATCTACATAGGATGAGACCATTTTTAAAAAGGCCTCTTTTTTAAGGGGCTTGGTCATGAAATCGTCCATGTCCTCTGCCAGGCATTTCTCCCGGTATCCCTTGATGGCATGGGCTGTCATGGCAATGATGGGGGTTCTTTTAAACAGATGGGCTTTGTCTGGATTGGCTTGTGTCCAGGCTTCCTTTGCCCTTTTCTCATGGGCCCGGATATAGCGGGTGGCTTCATACCCGTCCATGATCGGCATCTGGATATCCATGAGTACCAGGTGAAATTGTTTGGCCTTAAATAGATCCAGGGCCTGCAGGCCGTTTTTGGCCAGGCTGACCTGGTAGCCACGGCTCATTAGATGCCTGACTGCTACCTGCTGGTTGGCAGGATAATCTTCAGCCAGAAGGATCTGGATTCTTTTTCGGCGGATATCTGAGATGCTGTGCCGCGTCACAGGTGTGGGAGTTGGTGTTTTAGACGGGGTCAGCACTGCTGTGATGGCTGTTTTTAGTGCCTGTTGCTTGATCGGTTTGATCAGATAGCCTTGAATATCCAGATCCCGGCACTTGCGGTTGTCGCCGATTTTACCGATTGAGGTAAGAAGGATGACCGGCAATTTTGCATGGTCGGGTAAATTCCTGATCTGCCTGACCATTTCAAATCCGTCCAGGCCTTCCATGTGGATATCTGTCAGTACCAGATGAACGTCTGTTTCTTTTTTTAATATGGAGAGGGCGTCCATTGCCGTTGCAGCTTCCCGGGGCAGGCATCCCCATGCCTTGAGATGGGAAGAGAATACAAACCGGGTTTTTTGATTGGTGCCCACCACTAAAATTTTCTTCCCGGTAAGAAGGCTTGCTGACGGTTGATTGACTGCTATATCCCGGCTGTCCTGATCCAGTTTCAGGGGAAGGGTAAACCAGAAAACAGATCCTTTTCCCGGTGTACTGGAAAGCCCTATTTCGCCTCCCATGATCCTGACCAATTGTTTGGATATGGTGGTGCCAAGTCCTGTACCGCCGTATTTTCGGGTAGTGGAGCCGTCTGCCTGGGCAAAACTTTCAAATATATAGGCCTGTTTCTCCTCGGGGATCCCGATACCGGTATCTTTGACATTGAAGCGAAGCCGAACCTGATTTGCGGTCTGTTCAAGAAGATCGGCCCAGATAAAGATCTCTCCTGTCTGGGTAAATTTTATGGCATTGCCCACTAGATTGACCAACACCTGTCGCAGCCGTCCCGGGTCCCCTGTCAATGCTTCGGGCGTACCCGGGGGTAAAAACGAGATAAATTCAAGGTCTTTTTTATGGGCGGTGATGGCAAAACTTGCAGCCAGATCCTCGAACAAGACCCGAAGATTGAACGGAGTATCTTCCAGTTCCAGGCGACCGGCCTCCACCTTTGAAAAATCGAGGATGGAGTTGATGATCCCCAAAAGAGAGGTGGCCTCGTTGTTGATGGTGGTGACCAGATTGTTCTGGTAGTCGTTGAGTTCTGTTTCCAGAACCAGCTCCCCCATACCAAGGATGGCATTCATCGGAGTCCGGATTTCATGACTCATATTGGCCAGGAATTCACTTTTGGTATTGGCAGCTGATTCCGCATGTCGTTTCGCCTGGCGCAGGGCCTCTTCCGCCTCTTTTTGCTCACGGATATTGGTAATGGTGCCTTCAATACCCATTGGAGTATCCATGGCATCTGTGAAGTATTTGCTGCTTGACAATACCGGAATGGTTTCATTGTTGCGCGTGCAGAGGATGAGTTCAAAATTATTCACATGCCCTGCTTTTTTCATGGCTGCCATGAACCGGGAAAAGGCGGGGCTGTTATTATAAAGCAGTTCCCCGATGTGCTTGCCCAGGACTTCGTTCTCAGTGTCGTATCCCATGAGTCTTAAGCCTGATGAACTGATCATGGTCAGGGTCTGGTTCATATCTGTCCTATAGAATACATCCTGCATATTTTCGATCATACCCCGGTATTTTTCTTCACTCCGGCGCAGGGCTTCCTCGGATTCTCTTCTTTGGGTGATATCCCTGACAACTGCCTGGAGAACATCCTCGCCGTTCAGGATCATATGGTTTAGCAATACATCAGCCGGAAATGACTCTCCGGTTCTCATGTTTTTGTGAATCCATTCAAACTGGTTGCTTCCGGTTTTGAATGCCTTTTCCAGAGCTACTATGACCATTTTTGTGGATAGCCGGCCGTTTTCCTGGAATTTGGGGGAGAGGGATTCGGGGCTTATCTTGGTCAGTTCTTCCTTTTGATTGCAGCCAAACAAATCCAGGGCAGCCTGATTACAGTCGATGAATCCGTTTTTATTCAGAAGCAGGACCGCATCTGCATTGGACTCGAACAGGGTTTTAAATTTGATTTCGGTTTGTTTGCGTTCTGCAATCTCCTGTTCCAGATCAATGGTTCGCTGCTTTACCAGTGTTTCCAGCCTGTCCCTGTGTTTTCTAAGTTCGGCTTCCAGCCGGTTTTGTTCGGTGATATCCCGGATATTGCTGATAAAGGCAGGCTGACCCTGATAATCGGTTTCATCTGTCCTGACCTCCACCTCAATGACCCTGCCTGATTTCGTGATATGGGTGTATCGGTTGTTTTCTCCTCTTTTGTCATCGGCTATATTCTGTCCGCCCCGTGTAAGTTCATATTCCGGATGAAGATCTCTCGGGGTCATGGTGACAAGTTCCTCAGGCATATATCCGTATGCCATGAGAAAGGCCTGATTCCAGTTCAGGATCTTATGGGTTTCCTGTGAAAAGACCAGGATGGGATCTGCAATACGATTGAACAGCCGTTTGTATTTTTTTTGGATCATCTCCCGGTCATGGGAGTTATGGTCATAGTCCGCCTTGAGTATGGCAATGGCATTGAATACGGATTTCATGGGGTGGGATGCAGGGATGCTTTCCTCCTGCATCCCTTTTACGTCCCAATTGATGCTGCCTATATAGTCCAGAATTTCCTGGGTAAATCTGGACGGCTTGTCTTTGGATGGGAATATCTTTTCTCCGATACGCTGGAAAACCCCTTTGGGTTTCTTTCGACCGGATTTGATATTGATGGCCTGACTGATTGCTTCCTCGTAGGTTGCCAGGGCCATCATGGGGATGTCCGGTTGTTTGAGGCGGATGCCGATATTATAGATCCATTTTATGTGCTTGGGTACATTATAGACAAAATGCCCTATGAGTTGAGACTCTTGAGATTTTTTCAGTAATTGGTCCGCAACCTCTATACGGGTTCTTTGGGATGGTAAATTCAGGATCTGGCTGTAATCGGCGATCTCAACATAGGGACGGGAGGCAAGACCGCTGGCCGTTAAAAATTTGCCGTAGGCATCAAACAGGGCTTTTGTTCCTTCATAGGAAATTCTTCCCTTGGGATAGGCACTGAGAATATGAAAGCCCACACGGTGAAAGGTCACCTGATAGTCATCTGTCAAATGGATATCGGTCCACTTAGGACTGCTGTAAGTCGCCACATAGGTCCTGGAGCAAACAGTTTCCACAAAGGTTTCGGGCAGGTCTGGAATCCGGAAGTTTATCACAGGGTCTCCTCTACCGACTTAATCCGGCCATTCCAGATTTACAGGCCGCTTGGGGGCAATGAGCCAGATACCGCATCCGGATGTTATGGGTTCATCTGCCGGCGGGTTGACCAGGATACTGCCGGAAGGATGCCGCAGGGCAAAGCTGAGATACGCGTAGCGCTCGTTGAGATAATTATGTACGCCCCACCAGTCCTGGTTAGGTCCGATTTCCGGGATGGTCACAAAGTAGATTTCTTCGTTGGCATCGTTTTTTAACAGGATCTGCAAGGGAATATGAACCTTGTCCTGCATGGCCTGGACCATCATCTCTGCAGTCATCTGCATGATGGTTTCAAATTTTCCCGGCACTGAGGTAAAGGTGTCCAGGCTCTGGCTGGACAGACAGCGGACCGTTATTTCACAGTCTTCCTTTTTTAGTTTCAGGGCATTGATCAGTGCAAAAAGGCTGAACTCATCATTGCCCGTATGGATAATAATACGGTCGGCTTCGGATGTGTTGGCCCGGTTCAGCGCCTGGATGGTATCCGGCCTTCCCTTGACAAAGAAAAAATTCTTCTGTTCGGGCATGGGATGTCGGGGCAGGTCCGCCAACAGGACCATATCCTGGTGGCCGTAAGTTTCATCCCCCCGTATCTGCTCTGCCAGGTACTCTGTTTCCGTGGTATGGCCGACCACGAGGATATGGCCGGTACCTGTGTAGGGTTTTTCCCCGTGCATTTTCTGGTCCCTCCTTTCAATGAGGCAAGATGCTACATGCGTGATAAAGGCGGCACCGAGCCCGATACCCATGAACATGGGAAGAATGACGGCAATGACCTTGCCGGCGGACGATGCCGGGTAAAGGTCCCCGTACCCCACGGTTGTGGAGGTTACAATACTCCACCACAAGGCCTGGCCCAACTGAGTCAGGGCAGATCCCTCAGGCTCCACCGCTGCAATGAGAATGCTCGATACCATGAGCAGAATCATATATGCAGAGACAAGAATAATTCCCCGGTGCTGCAGTCCGGCCCGGATAAAGGATTTAATCAGATGGAACAAAGCATGTCCTCATGTGTTGTCTTCGGGTCTGGTTCTTGTTCATTTGAATTCCCATAAATTACCCTATCCTGAAGTGATTTGCACGGAATATCTTGT
>PIVQ01000825.1 GCA_003354055.1 Desulfobacteraceae bacterium
ATCATGTTGCCGTACGGCTCAACCAAGTCTTCGAGTTTCAGCATTATCTTCCCAATTCAGTTTCGTGATCAACAACAAATTTCTCTCATCCCTGATGGTTCTTCAGCGTTAACATGTTAGGAATCGTTACAAAATAACTTGATCTAAATACCCTGAAGGGCAGAAACTTGTTCCAAAACCCCTTAAATGGGTATTTTTGCAAAAGACCCCAACTGGGTATTTTGAAAACAAAAGATCAAGTAATTTTGGAGCCGATCCTTATCTGTCAATTGTCCACACCGGGTGAAGTAATAGAAGAGGGTTGTGACGCAAACCCTCTTCTATTTTTAAAAACCTGTCCCTGTCAGATTATACAAAACTGACAGAAGTTTCCACATCCGGATGGATCGCATTTTTTACCGGACACATCTCCAGTATAGTCAGTGCCTTCTTTTTAAATGATGCCTCAAGTTCATCCGGATATGAAATCCCGGCAGCCAACGATTTTATAGCAAATGGTTTGTCAATCAGTTCCTTTTCAACTTTGATCTCTATTTTTTTGGGATCATAGCCGTTTCTTTCAAACACAGATTCCAGAATTGTAAGTACACAAGATCCCAGTGCGGCAGCAACCAGGTCGGTCGGTGATAAAGTCCGCCCTTTCCCTCCCCATTCAACAGGGGCGTCTGTACAAATTTCTGTACCGGAATGCTGGTCGACAATTGTGCACTTTTCTTTTTCTAACATTTTGATTGTTAATTCTGACATCAGTTTCCTCCCAGATAGATGATTACAGCGCTTCTTCATTCTGATGCAAATAACCATCGAAATCTCATAAACGGGTTAATGATTAAATGACCACGAAAACAAAACGTTTACGGTCATTATCATTAGTGGCGGATAACAGGATTTTGTGACAAATTTTTTTTAACACGGATCAATGATCCGATCCACAAACTACCGTTGAGCCCCATATGGTTAAAAATTATCGGAAGCTTGAGAGATTCAATATAGGTTATGACTCAGGAGTTTTGCAAACCAAGAGAACCAGGCAGTTGGGGGCGGAGAGGTGCGGAGCGACGGGATTTTAGCGGGTCCAAGCCGTACGGTTCAAAAAGTATAAAATCCGTTAATCCCAGGAAACTTTAATAAGAAGCTCATTTCCGTCTTTAATGGTAAACGGAGCACGAATTGCCCCTTCAAGACTTTCAGAAGCGGCTGAAACACTCCCGCAGCTGGTGCCGCTTTGACATTCCCACACCCCCTGAAGGGTCAGATTCTCCGGCGGAGTTTTGCCACTGAAAAAAAGGCTTGAAGTGAAGGTTGAAATATTGAGGTCCTGGTTTGTATTCAAAACTCGACTGGTGGTAATGTAGGCACCAACTTTCTTGCCTTCTTTCAGGAGGTTGCCCCCTTCATAGTTCCAGAGCCCGGCTTTATCTTCAACATTTTCCAATAGTGTCTTCTCAAGTTTAAATATAGTGCCTTCAGACATTTATGCCTTCCTTTTTTTAAAAAAATGAACCGCCAATCAGTGAAAAAGAACGATTTTTGTTCCCGGCCTGATTGTTCTAGATAATCACACAGACATTAAAAAAATCATATTTACTGCTGACAGAATCGGAGTCTCCGGCAACCAGCTCAATGGTTATCGGCTGTACTTTATCATTCTTTACAACAAACGGCAGGCTGGTATCCACCATGGCCGGTATCGTCGCAAAATGGTAATTCTCGGTGGAGGACACACAGATACTTGATTTGCCGATGGCCTCTCCATTTACCTTCAAATCAAAGCTGATGGGCATCTCGGCCATATCCCCGGTGGTAAGGGATCCTGAAAAAATAATGGTTACAGGTTCCTCGCTTTCAGGGGTATATTGAACGGAAATGGGTAAAGGGCCGGGGTGATTGCTTAGAATGGTTTTGGAAGTGGTCATATTGCCTCCTTAAGATAAGTGATTAGACAGCAGCTGAAGTATCCCGTAAAGGCTAAGAGGAGCTGAATGCCATGAATCGGGACTTTTCTGATTGCAGCCAAAATTGAAACGGACGATTTAATACACTTATTAAGAACCCCAACATTTGTCAAGCATGATAAAAAAATTACTATCCCCGACATTGGATTAAACTTAAAGCAGGTTTTATGACCAATTGCTCCTTATTTTGGAACGTTGTTCCTGATCATACAAACACGAAATGATATTGGTTATGATGAGCTATAGAACAGGTCATTGAAAGAGATGATCTCAGGAACTTTTATGTCTTTTCCGGCAAACCGTCTATTAAGCCATACGCCTTTCATACCGGAATCCATTGCTGCTTTTGCATCTATTGATACTTTGTCGCCTATGTACCAGCACTGGGACGGCTCCATGCCTGCTTTTTTAACAGCATGCAAAAATATTTCCGGATCAGGCTTAAAAATTCCGATATCCTCGGAGATGACAATGATGTTAAAATAGTGGTCAATTCCTGTTTTTTTCAGCTTCCTTCTTTGCTGGTCCTTGTCCCCGTTTGAGATGATTCCCTTTGGTGTATCCTTGTATCTTTCAAGCATCGGGAGCACATCATAGTAGAGCTGCCAGTTTTCTTCATAGGCAGCAAGATAGTCCTTTAAGATGGCGTCGGCCTCCTGCTCATCAAGGGTACTTTTAAAAATTTCCTTAACTCTGGCTTGACGCTGCTGTTGAAAGGAAAGTTTGCCGTCTATATACTGCTGTACGTATTTCTCGGCCACTTCATTCCAAAGATCGGGAAATTCTTTTTCAGAGTAGAAATCCCGCAGTTGTTGATTTTGATTGTAAATTGAAATTGCCGCCAGTGCCTGAGCTGTATCGTTATCCAGCAGTGTGTTGTCTATGTCAAAAAATAACATCTGATATGTCCTTTTTTTGTTATCAAAATAATAATTCTTTATATAACAAATTCCAGGCTCGTCTACAAATTATCGTAAATACAACGCATTGAGGAAAAGGGGATTACGGCTGAATTTTAAGCTTATTTTGAACAGACCTTAGGAATCGTTACAAAATAACTTGATCTAAATACCCTGAAGGGCAGAAACTTGTTTCCAAAACCCCTTAAAAGACTGGGTATTTTGAAAGCAAAAGATCAAGTAATTTTGGAGCCGA
>PIVQ01001671.1 GCA_003354055.1 Desulfobacteraceae bacterium
AATAGAAAATTTTTCCATGGCATCGCAAAGTGTCATTGAGACTGCTGTCCGTCTTGCAGTGAAACATGAACACAAAAACGTTACCCCGTGGCATCTGCTCCAGGCCATGCTTGATACGGACTCTACCCAGGTGTCCGAACACCTGGAACAGGCAAGTGCAGACATCAGCAAAATTCAATCTGCCATGAGCAGTTATTTTTTGTCTCTGCCCAAAGCCCTGGCAGGATCTGAAGAAACGCCCATGAGCCGGGATCTTGAGAAATCCTTTATCCTGGCCGAGGAGTTTGTGGATGCTGAAAGCGGCAAACACATTCGCGTGGACCACATGCTCCTGGCCCTTCTCAAACTTGATAATATCAGGGAAGGGCTAACCAATGCAGGGCTTGTACCCGATGCCCTTGAGAAAAATATAAAATCGGCTAAGGAACTGGGCGGCGGCTCTGCAGAAGGATTCGAATACCTGGACCAATATGCGGTAAATCTGACCAAGAAAGCCAGGGAAGGCAAAATTGATCCCATTATCGGCCGGGACAAGGAAATCAGCCTTGCCATTCAGATCCTGAGCCGTAAAATCAAAAGCAATCCCATCATCATCGGTGAACCCGGAGTGGGTAAAACAGCAATTGTCGAAGGATTGGCCACCCGGATTGCCCAGAAAAAAGTACCTGAAAGCCTTCATAACATTATCATCATGGCCCTTGATATGGGGCAATTGCTGGCCGGCGCCAAATTTCGCGGCGAGTTTGAGGAAC
>PIVQ01000826.1 GCA_003354055.1 Desulfobacteraceae bacterium
CCCTGGCCCGAAGGAAACGATAATAGTCCAAGATATGCGGCAGTGAGCGGTTTTGGTTTTGGCGGTACCAACGGGCATATCATATTTGAAAAAAGCGACGCTCCGGAACAGGGGACAGGTGTAGAAGGATCAAAACCCGAGCCAACCTTCACCCCTGCTAAAATAATCAATTTGTTCGATGAAAAAAAATCAGACACAAACAAATCAGAAGCAATAACGAAAGCATGCTCACTTGCCATCATTGGAATGGAGGCTATTTTCGGTTCGTCCAACGGGATTAACGCTTTTCATAGGACCATCTATGACGGCATTCAGCATTTTAAAGACCTTCCTGAAAAAAGGTGGAAGGGACTTGAAAAATATGACTCCATCCTAAAAAAATACGGATTTGAAGACGGCAAAGCACCGCAAGGGGCCTATATTGATAAATTTGATATAGATTTCTTAGGGTTTAAAATTCCGCCCAATAAGGATGACAGACTGATTCCCCAACAGCTGCTCGCACTTAAAGTTGCCGATAATGCCTTGAAAGACGCAGGCCTTGCGCGAGGAACAAATACGGCAGTACTGGTAGCAATGGGTGCGGAAATGTCACTCCATAAGTTCAGGGGCAGGGTTAATCTTTCAACCCAGCTTGATGACAGTTTTGAGCAACTTTCCCCCAATAATTACCAGGCCCTTGAAAACAATGAGAAAGATGAGCTAAAAGAATCCATAAAGGGCAGTATCCACGGGGTTGCCAAGGTTAACCAGTATACCAGTTTTATCGGAAATATAATGGCTGCCAGGATATCCTCGGTCTGGGATTTTTCAGGCCCGTCATTCAGTGTATCCTCGGAGGAGAATTCAGTTTTCAAGGCCCTTGATATGGCCCATTTAATGCTGTCTTCAAATGAAGTAGATGCTGTTGTGGTGGCAGGAGTCGATCTTTCCGGCGGAGTTGAAAACGTTCTTTTGCGTCATAGTAGAAACCGTGTTAACAGCGGTAATCCAACCTTAAGTTTTGATGAAAACTCAAATGGATGGATGGTAGGTGAAGGGGCCGGCGCTATCGTACTTAAAAGACGCGATCAAGCTGTAAAAGACAATGACAGAATATATGCAGCAATAAATGCCGTGGCTTTTACACAGGGAGAGGATCAAAAAGCCGTGGCTAACGTTTGCCAAAAAGCCGCCCAGACAGCAGGAATTAACCTTTGCGATATCGAATATCTTGAAGTATTTGCAAGTGGTTTAAAACATCAGGACGACGCGGAGATAAAAGGCCTGATCCATGCCTATGGCACGGGTGAAAAAGCAACCGCAGGAACCACCGCTATTGGAAGTATAAAATCAAATATCGGCCATACCTATGCCGCATCCGGAATGGCAGGGCTTATAAAAACAGCCCTTTGCCTGCACAACCGGTTTTTCCCCGGGACACCGGGATGGTCAAAACCCAAGGAGCCGGAACTTTGGAAAGACAGTCCGTTTTTTGTTCCTCCGGATTCAAGGACCTGGTTCAATGAGAGCAAAAAACAAGTCAGGGTAGCGGCAATAAACGGTATGGGTTCCGATGGCACATGTGCCCATTTGATTTTATCCGACGAACCCGGACAAGGAAGAAAGGAAAATCAATATTTAGCAGGATTGCCTCTGTCGATGTTCCTTCTGACGGGAAACACCCTTGATGAGCTTTTAGACGAACTCAAAACACTCACGAAGTCACTTTTAACGGGTAAAGAGTTATCCAAACTTGCAGCAGGGTATTTCAGGAATTTTTCTAAAAAAACTGAAGTTAAATTCCGGGCCGCTATCATCGGACAAAAGAGAAGTGAACTGTACGATGAGATTGAACTTGCCGGAAAACAGATAAGGATAGCCGCAGAAAATGGCATTGGCTGGACCTCGGAAAAGGGCAGCTGTTTCATCCCTGAGCCCCTTGGTGAAACCGGAAAAGTAACATTTGTTTACCCCGGCGGTTACAACTCATACATCGAACTTGGAAAGAATCTTTTCCAGCTCTTTCCCGAAGTATACGAAAATATGGGTGCCTATTCGGATTTAATACCTGAGATGTCCGGGAACGATCTGCTTTATCCCAAAAGTATGACCCGTCTTTCAGAAGGTGAATTGATTGAACGGTCACAAGAGCTGTTCAATCATCCGTCAATAATGTTTGAAAGCGGGATCATGTCATCGGTTTTGTATACCGATATTGCCCGTGAAAGTTTTAAGATCAAGCCGGATCAGGCGCTGGGATACAGTATGGGCGAAGTATCCATGCTCATAGCCTTAGGGGTTTGGAAGGACCTGGAAAGCTTTCGAAAAAAGATGTACAAATCAAAGCTTTTCCATTCAAGGGTTTCCGAAAGCATGGAAAATATTATCAAAGCATGGGATATGAAACCCGAAGAGGCTGAGAATAAAAAAATCTGGTTCAGCTATAAATTAAATGCAGCCTCTTTAGATGTACGGCAGGCTTTGAAAAAAGACAGGGAGATATCACAGGGAAGGCAAGCCTACCTTATCTTTGTTAATACACCTGAAGAGGTGATTATTGCAGGGTATGACAAATCGTGCAAAAGGGTTATAAATGATCTTGGCTGCCCCTATTCTGAAGTGCCTGTTACGGATATTATCCACAGTGATCTTCTAAAACCCGATTATGAGGAACTTGTCAATCTCCATAGAAATCCTGTGAATATTGTTGAAGATATAGATTTCTATTCGGTTTTTGACTTCGCCCCCGTGGTAATGGACAGTGAGATAATTGCAAAGAGTGTTGCAAATGTATACTCAAAGGAAATTGATTTTAAAAAGCTCATAGAAACATCCTACCAGGATAATGGAAGAATTTTTATTGAGCTTGGGCCTAAAAACAATTGCAGCGAATGGATAGATGAAATACTCAAGGACAAAAAACATCTCGCCGTATCCTTTAACCAGAAAGACCGTAATGAAAACCTTACCATAATTCAGTCCTTGGCAAAGCTTTTCTGTCACAGGGTTGATATGGATTTATCAGCCCTTTATACCCGTAAAAAAATGGAAACAGTATCCAGAAAACTGCTTGTGAAATCAATCAGTTTAGGAGGAAAGGATATAAGCGATACGATTTGCACGGA
>PIVQ01001672.1 GCA_003354055.1 Desulfobacteraceae bacterium
TCTATATTTACACGCTTAATACGCTTGATAGATTTGACTAGATTTCTAGGGTATCCATATGTATTATCTATTGCTGCACCTTCTCCGAAACTTGTAGAGACTGGCCCGATCCCTTTTGATTTGATATCTTTTACTGATCCACCAGCAGCGGCAGTATTGTTTTTTATCTTATACATAACCATGTTAGCTATAACTGGTTTTATTTGCTCTGGTACTGCATTGTAAGTGGCTGTAATGCCTGTTCCGTCAGCAGTAGCATATTTATTCATTGTTATCTGATACATTGTTGCATTCTGCACAATTGCCCTGTCTGGGATTCCTGCGCCTGTTACCGTAACACCTTCAAATACATCATACTGTTGAACAGTGCTTGATAAATACTGTGAGTTAATAGTTGTATTAACCACATATGTCAAATCAAAATACTGGTTAGCCATATTCATAACATCATCAGAAACAGCCTCGATAAAAGCTGCATACCCTGCGTCATAAGTGCTATCAGTTATTTGTAGATATGTTTTAAACTCAGTCAGGGTAATTAATGCCATTATTCAGCCTCTTTGCTTTCATTCAAGATATTTAACAATACTTCTTTCTTATCTCTTGGATTGTGCGGTATCTCTTTCCTTTTTAGTTCCTGAACAATCAGCCCTTTAGTTAAATCTGTTTCGGTTGTTATTTCTTCTTTTGATTCATCTATATCAATTATTTTCTTTGCCTTCTCAGGTTCTTTACAATCTTTTATATGTAT
>PIVQ01000827.1 GCA_003354055.1 Desulfobacteraceae bacterium
TAGCAATAGGGACATCCAAAGTTGCAGTCTTCGGTGACCATAATGGTGAGATCCAGCTTTGACCGGGCATAACGAGCCCCAAGACTTTTCAATCGTAGGGCATTCACAAGATCCTGTTCAGTCTTTTCCCCCACAAGGACCCGGTTTTTGACCATTGAGATGAACATGGAAGGACAACCGGAAAAGTTATAGCCTGTGGGATCCGCCTTTATCCCGGCAATCTCTTTTTCACCTTCCTCCCCAATGGTCATCAACCGGTTGGAGAGAGAATTATAAATCATGATGCCGAACTTTTCAGACCGGAACACAAGATTATATCTTGACCATTTCAACATAGAAAATCAGCGGGTTCGGTGGGTCTCAACCCAAAGGGAAAAAGTATTAAACCGAATCAACGAGAAGCTTTATGCCGTTGCACCAACTGAACCCACCTGCAGAGACCCCTTCAAGAGCCTCATCGCTCAACTCATCTGTAGAGGCGACGGTATCATCCAGCTCTATGAGGGTTGACATATCTTCCTCTTCAATACCCACTGATCTAAAAAACTTAATTGCGGCGTCTCTGTCATTTTTCGCCAGGACACCTGACAGCTCATTCAAAAGCGAACTATCGGTTTTCACCTTCTCGATAAAGTCATTTGCACTTTTCATGATTTGGATTTCCTTTCAGGTTAAAAGGACCTGGTCGCCGGCGAAAAAAGCTTCGGATCAGGGCCTATGTTTAATTTGTCAGAAGATATATCCCGTTACAGAGGTACTCCCAGGCCCCACCGCCTGAAACTCCCTCAAGCTCTTTGTCATTTAACTCATCTCCGGCAGACCTGGCTCTTGCCTGATCCAGGTGAATAAGACTGGCAAGCCCCTTTTCAGACACCCCATTTGCCCGCATCAATTCAGCCATGCCTTCCGCATCCTCTTTTTCCGCGAGGGCCGCCAGTTCAAACAAAAGGATTTCATCGGATTTTATTTTCTCGATAAATGCATTTGCACTGTCCATGCAACATCTCTCCTTGTGCGTTGTGTTGGGATTAGATTATTGATATCACAGCTGATTACCCTGAAACAACAAAAATTTTTGAAGCACAGATACATCCCCGAATTTTCGTACCGGCAGGAAACAGACTAATGAAGCTGAAGGGATTTGATGTGGGCAATCAGGTCCTTGAAGGCCTGTTTTTCAAAATTCCGGCGTTTCAGATAGATGTTGATCTGGTCATTGAGCACCTCGGTTTCAGGAAAGAGCTCGACGAGCATGCTCCCCTCCAGTTCCCTTAGGATGGTGTACCTGGGAACAAAGCCCACACCCAGGGATGCCAAGGCCGCATTAATGATACCCCGGACATTGGAGATCCGTGTTATCTTTTTAAAACCGAATAGCGTATCCTCAGTGAGGGCATTGATAAAATTCTTCCACCAGCCCAATTCCTTGTCAAAGGAGAGCAGGGTGCAGCGGTTCAGATCCTCAATGGAGCGGATATTATTTTCATCAATATAGGTCCGGGTGGCAATGACCGCGTACTCTTCCCTCAGCAGGGGAACGGCAACCAGGTCTTCGTGAACATGGGGAACGCAATCTATAATCAAGTCCAGATCGTCAGTGAGCAGAGGGGCCAGAAGCGCATCATCCAGGATAAAGTCAATATGAATGTGGGTGTTCTCATGAATAAAGGGCTGCATGCCCTTGATGAGCACGGAAGAACCGAACTCCACCGGCGCCCCAAGGGTAAGGAATACCGGATGATTCTTTTCTGCGGCAAGACCGTCGAGGGTGTCGGAGATGCGGTCAAAAATCCCTGTGCAGCGTCGGTACAGATACTCCCCCTGCCTGGTCAGCTTGAACTGCCGGTTCTGCCGGTCCACCAGATCAAAGCCCAGATCGGTTTCCAGCTTTTTTATGGCATGGCTCACTGCCGATTGGGTCAGGCAGAGTTTGTCTGCACACCGGGTATAGCTTCTGGTACCGGCTAGAATATAAAAAGTTTTGAGTTTGTTTAAGTCTATCTGCATATGGTTCCCTTTCAATACGTAACAGATACCATATTTTGAAAACATTCCGCAATGAAAGACCTGATTACCCCCTGCTATAAACGGTTCCTCTACCGGGTAGGTCCGGATGGGGTGCCCGAGCCATCAGGTCGCAATTTTTGGCAGTTTTAAAAATTGATCGATCAGGCCGAGCATCCCATCCGGACTGGCGGTTGTTACCCCATGGTAGAAATTCTCATACCGGTATACCAGTTTTTTTTGAAAACACACACGGACTGCCCCTGAGACACCACCCAGGGTGAACGCATCTAACTTTTCAAGATAAACGATTTCAAGAAGTTACCTTGGTACAGGCAAACGCAGATGGGGCCAAGCCAACGGCATAAGTATTCAAAATTTTTAAGGATAAAGAAACTTGCCAGGTTTACTTGCGATTGCCCTGAGACACCACCCTGTCGAACTTGACAACTATTCCGGTATCTGGAATAGTCCATCCGTTACACTTGTTGAATCTTAAACAGGAATAAGCTATGAAACGTGTTTGTGTTTACTGCGGGTCCAGTGACGGTAAAAAGCCCGAATATAAAGAAACGGCCAGAGCCCTTGGACAGATCATGCTGGAAAAGGGGATCGGCCTGGTATACGGCGGTGCCCAGGTTGGTATCATGGGTGAGATTGCAGATACCGTGGTTAACGGTGGGGGTGAAGTTATCGGTATCATGCCCAAATCTCTGGCAGAAAAGGAGATCTATCATACAGGACTCACCCGTCTTGAAATTGTTGATTCCATGCATGAAAGAAAGGCCATGATGGCGGATAATTCCGACGGGTTCATTGCCCTGCCCGGCGGCCTTGGTACCATTGAAGAGATCTTTGAGGTGCTGACCTGGGCCCAACTGGGATTTCATAAAAAGCCCTGTGCCCTGCTCAACGCCCTTGGATACTACGACCATTTATCCGCCTTTTTAAACCATACGGTGATCGAAGGCTTTGTCAATACGGCATCCCGATCCATGCTCATTACCGAGTCTGATCCCAAAGCACTGCTGGATCGATTTGAGTCCTATGAGGCACCTGTGGTTAACAAATGGATTGACCGGAACAACACCT
>PIVQ01001673.1 GCA_003354055.1 Desulfobacteraceae bacterium
CTATTTCATGATCTTTGGTATGTGACTGTTTCCAAAGCGCAGGTTGGAAGATGACAGTACCGGCATGATCTGCTGATCACAGGTTGCTCATAGATGAGTTTTTAACTGGGCTCACTTCACCGGCGGCGCCTTACCTTCGGCTTGACAGAGCAAGTCAGATCTCTTTTTGGATATCTGGGTGAGGCTGTTGCTTCATGAAACTGCGATTCGAGGGTCTGCTCTGCAAGAGTCATTCAATGCGCAACGATCAAGGGCATCACTTTCAAAATTGGCGACGCGGAGCGTCGGCAATTCATAACGAAGTTGCTCTGTCGGGATCAAGGAGCGCTGTGGTGAATTTTGAGGTGGGCTTCAAGAATACGAACAACGGACAATAATTTGAATCTGGAATTTTGCCCGAAATTTCGTTTACACTGCGCTCTCAGAGATTTCATGCCTCTGGAGAACTCTGCGGCCAAATGCGCTTGACTTGCAACGCTCAAATCGCAAATGTACGCAACAGCCACTTGAAGTCGGTATTCAATCGGCGATTCATCGGACTTTGTTGAGCCGGAGGTAAGGCGCCATCAGCCAATCAAAGTCATTCAAAAACTCTTCCAGCGAACGGTGCTGATCAACTGGTCACATCTTTGCTATTTTGTTGCAAGTGGTGACCTAGAAACCGCTTCGCAGAAAGAAACCTCATAAGATCGATCACGCGCCACGCTAACTACTGTTCCACCTTAAAGTCCGGAAAGTCCGAGAACACA
>PIVQ01001674.1 GCA_003354055.1 Desulfobacteraceae bacterium
TTTTTGATTCTGGGGTTGGCTTGCAGAATGGCCTCGACCTGCTTGGAGGCTTTGTCTTTGAGGAACGATTTGGGGTCGTTCTTGAAGCGGTTCAGCAGGTCGTAGGTCTTGATGAGACCCTTGTCCAGGTTCTTTTCAGCCACTTGGCGGATCAGTTTCTCCCGGTCGATCTTGCCGGTGACGATGGCGTCTTTGAGCGCGCCGAACTTGAGCAGTTTGTTGAACGGAGGATATTTCATCAGCGTATCGGCCACGCCCTTGCCGGTGGTCATCTCCAGCAGAGTATCGGCCGCCTTAATCGGATTGCCGCCCTGGAGGACATCGTACAACACCTTGAACTTGCCGACCTTGTTGCGTATCTCCTGAACTTTGTTGTAGGCCTGTCCACACCAGTTGATGGCCTTGACCCAGGCCGAGTCCTCCTTGGGCAGGGCCGTGTCGAACTTGTGATCGAGAAAGACCCGCAGTTCACGGGCCTGGGTCTCCAAAGAGCTGAATTGCTTTTCATGGCCGCCGAGCTTGATATTCAGACCGATGAGTTCCATTCTCAGCCGCCTCAGATGCGCCATGTAATCTTTGAGGTTGTGGTATTCCCCTGTCGTATAGGCCTTGCGACGCTCGGCTATGGCCTTGTTTGAATGGGCGATCCAGCCGTTTATCTCTTTGGGGATGTAGCCTGCGGGATGGTGTCTCCAGGTTCCGGCTGCCTTTTCAGCCGACATTCTGGCGATCTCACTTTTGTGGTGGTT
>PIVQ01001675.1 GCA_003354055.1 Desulfobacteraceae bacterium
CGGTTCACCCCGTCTAAAACGGATCCGGAAAGCACAAATCTTTATGGAGAACTGACCTGTTACTTCAAGGATGATTCAAGCGAAGGGGCAAGATTTTTAATTGAAGCGGTCACCTGGGCAATAGAAGCACTCAAACTTGACTCAGATGATTTTTTGTATGAATTAACAGATGCTGCACGGGGGGATTTTTACCCGGGCGCTCCTTCGCAATCCACGCCGCCAAGAATATTAAAAAACACACAGACAATTGTTAATAAATACCTGGAGCAGGTGCTTCTCTCCGGCAGGGATTCAAAAAACAGCTTTGATCTTTTTGCCACAGAAGGTGCCACATCCGGCATGGTATATGTATTCAATTCACTGATTGAAAATTTTATCCTTTCCAAAAAAGACAAAGTCGCAGTGATTACTCCGGTATTCTCGCCGTACCTGGAGATCCCTGCCCTCAACGACTATGAGTTCGATCTGGTGTATATAAATGCGGCACAGGATGGTGGTGACTGGCAGATACCCCAAATAGAAATAGATAAGTTAAAGGATCCTCAAATCAAGGCATTGTACCTGATCAATCCGACAAATCCAACATCCGTCGCCTTAAGCTCCGATACGCTTGACAGTCTCAAGAAGGTTGTACAGGAGGACAACAAGGATCTCATTATACTGGTGGATGCTGTTTATGCTACTTTTGTGAACAACTTCCAGTCAATCATCGACAGGATCCCCTATAATTGTATTACCGTTTATTCTTT
>PIVQ01000131.1 GCA_003354055.1 Desulfobacteraceae bacterium
CCGCCTGCGATTTTTTTGGCAAGACTAAAACGATTGAGCATAATCCCCCCCAGATTCCTCAATAAGACAACTCCCTGTGTCGACCCTGACTGACCCAGAGAAGCAAGTTAGACAATCATTTGTTTTCTTTTAAAAAACTGGTAAGAAGTATACCAGATCATCCAGGTAAAGGTAATATTTTTTTTACCTATTGATTTCCTGTGTTTACCCGTTGTTCACCTGAAATGATCCGGTATTATTATTAGGTACTCTTTATTTTTTCTGCCATCCGCCCAGAAGATGAAGGTGAAGATGAAAAATTTCCTGGCCGCCGCCTTTTTCCACGTTAAACAGAAGCTTGTATCCAGATTCGTTTACTCCTTCCTCTTTGGCCATCTTTGCGGCAAGGGGAAACAGCCGGCCCACTATGGATTCATGGTCCGGTGCAAGGTCATTGATGCTGCGTATATGTGTTTTGGGCACCAGAAGCAAGTGAACCGGAGCTGCCGGATTGATATCCCTGAATACTACGTAATCATCATCTTCATATAAAAATTCGCTGGGAATTTCGCGGTTTACAATTTTACAAAACAGGCAATCCTCAGGCATGTTTTCTCCTTTTAGGTTCCGGTTAAGATTCTAGTTTATCAATTTCTTCCATAAGCTTTTCCATGGCTGCGGTGGCGTTATCCTGAAGGAAAATATCTGTTACACCGGCCGTGTATTCCGAGGGCACGGGATTTATTTCAATAATCCTGGCGTCTGAGGACTTAGCCCGAGAGGGAATCATATTGGCAGGAGCCACCGTTCCCGTGGTCCCGATCAGGATCATGCAATCGGTCTTTTCCGCCTCTTCAAAGGAACGGGTGGCGGCAAACTCGGGGATAGATTCACCGAAAAAAACCACATCCGGTTTAAGCACCCCGTGGCATCGGTCACAGGCCGGAGGCAGACTATTCATATCCACTTCATCCACGGGAAAGCGGTTCCCACAGGCCAGACAGATAACTTTTTTCAGTGAGCCGTGAAATTCATACACAATCTTACTGCCCGCATCACTGTGGAGATTATCCACGTTCTGAGTGACTACAGCCTGTAGCAGGCCCCTGGCCTCCATTTCAGCTAAAGCATAATGAGCCACATTGGGAAGGACCTGCCCGAACAGGTCATAAAATATATCCCGGATAACGGCCCAGGAATGGGCGGTGTTTTCCTTAAAATACTGAATCTCAAAGGTCGAGGGATCGTACTTGTTCCACAGACCGTTTTCCCCTCGAAACGGCGGGATACCGCTTTCAACGGAAATTCCTGCGCCGGTAAAGGCAACACAGCGTTTGGCGGCAATGATGATTTTCGCAGCTTGTTCATAATCGTTCATATCAAATCCATCACCTCCATGGTATTGGTCAAAAGATCGACGATCAGCAGTTTGTTCCGTAACACGTCACCTTTGTTCAGCAATACTTTTACGGTTTCCGATGCCTGGACAGCGGCTGTAAACCCTGCGCAATAGGAGATGTTTCCGGTCCGGGTTTCTATGCCGCGGCCCGGATCTTCATCATTATTTTCAGGTTGGCTGCCGTAAATCAACTCAAACCCTTTATCCCCTGGGAAAATAACAGTGACCTGACCTGTAACGCCGGCAATGGCACCCGAAACCAGAGGGATATTTAAAACCAAAGCAGCCTTCTGGAGCAAAAACCGGGAGTGGATAGTGTCAAGGCAATCCACGACCAAATCTACCCCCAAAAGTAAAGTAGTTAAATTATCCTCCAGGGCGAAAGTCTGGTGGAGATGAACGTTTACGCTTGAATTGATTAACGCCACCCGTTTGCCTGCTTCATCAGCCTTTAAATTTCCTAAGACATCCTCCCGGCTCAACAATTGCCGGTTCAGATTCGTGGCATCGAAACTATCCCCGTCAATCAGGGTCAGGGTACCAACGCCGGTTCTGGCCAGGAATTCACACACCCCGCCCCCAAGCCCGCCAAGACCTACGATTGCCACATGGGATTGCCCGAGATTTTCCTGATCAGCCTGACTCAGGGTATTAAAATTCCTCGAATATCTCTTGTCAGGGTCAATGGCCACGGCCTAACCTCCCCCCACCGGCGGAAACAGCCCTAACCTGTCTCCCTCGGCCAGAATCCGGGTTACCTGGGCTTTTTTCCCATTTATGAAAATCAACTTCACCGTCTTCGCAGGAATCCCAAAATCCCGGATCAATTTTTCAACACTGGTCCCCTCTGCCACCTCAACCCCGCCGCTGCCGTTGGGATGATATTTTGACAGGGTGACAAAAAGCTTGAGATCTATATGAATCATTTGGGTTTACACTTTTTCCTTTGGCTGTTATTTATTGGGCATAGTATAGAGGACATCAGGTAATTTGTATATGACTTTAAGGCAAAAGAAGACCCATGAATGCTTCAAGAAATGAGAATCACGCTGACAAGAGCACAGGTGAAAAAATAAGTGTGGAACAGCTGGCCCGGAACCTGGCCAGTTTTGCCATTGACCGGAAAGATCTCGGAGAACTTTTGGCCGCATTACCCAGGGAAAACAAGCTCAATATGACCACGGTCGAGTATGAGCTTGGCATTCTGAAAATCCTTTCTGTTGGATGGGGTATTGCCTTTTACATGGCAGCCACGGACAAAAACAAGGCCCCGCTTACGGAAACTTACTGGGAAATGATCCGGGAAATTTCCCAGAACATCTCGACCCTGACCGAGACCACCACCGGCACCCAGATCGACTACTTCAATATTTTAAAAGAACGGCTGGAGAGCTATGTCGGACAGATGCAGACTAATCCAAACCAGGCATCCGAACCCACAGCTGTCATAGGACCGATTTTTGCACAAATTTGTAACAGCCCCGACGATCCCATGGCCATCCTCACCGGCACCAAGATGTTTACCCTGACCCTGGGTGCGGTAAAAGAATATCTGACGGCTGTAAATCTTGAGGATATTACCCTTCATTAACCCTAAGTTCATTGCCGAGGCTCCATTATGACTTCCTTTAAGAACTCTGCGTTTTTTTTACCCTTCCTCCATGTTGCGCTGGTAATCTTGGGCTGTGCCACATCAGGCCCCAAATATATTGACCTGGCATATACAGGCCAACCGGAATCCGTTAGCCGCGGCACCCTGGGCATCAGCCGATTTTCAGACCTGCGGTCAGAATTTACCAAGGGCGGTATCGGCCACCGCGTATTAAACGATAAATCCAAAGAGGTTTTCCTGGTCCAGGGCCTGGACCTGGCCGGCACCCTTACGGATGTTACCCAGGTCTATCTGGAAAGAAAAGGATTCAAGGTACTACCGATTCCGGCATGGATACCGACCCTGGAAGGGCTTTCAAAAACAGACACAGATAAAGATTACCTGGTCACAGGAAATATCAATACCTTTGAGTGCCGTGCGGTTAAAAAGGGCGCCATCACGGAGATGACTCTGAAAATCGATCTCACCCTTTTTCTGGCAAAACCTGCCACCAAAGCCCTGACCACCATACCTGTGGCCTTGACACTGGAACGGACAGATGTAAATTTTACCCGGAAAAAGGTCGCCTCTTTTTTCAATGAAACCCTGGCAGATGTTTTTGAAAAAGCCCTTCCCTTTGATCAAAACTAAGACCGGCAATACCGTCAGATTATGAAATCTTTTACGCCCCAAAACCTGGTCAAGACCATCATCTGGACCAATGTGATACTCTTTTTGATCGCTCTTTTTTTTTCAGGCAAAAAAATAGGTTTAACTCTGAACCCCCTGTTTGCACTGTCTCCCTCTTACGATGCCCTTGTTTTCTTAGGGGGTAGCGGAACAACCCCTATAGATAGATACCATGACTGGTGGACCCTGCTCACAGCCAGTTGGCTCCACGGCAGTCTGCTTCATATCCTGTTCAATATGCTGGCCCTTCGTACGGTAGCACCACTGGTAATCAACGAATTCGGCATGTCCCGCATGTTTTCCATCTATACTCTGACTGGCGCTGCCGGTTTTTTTGCCTCTTATCTGGGCCAGGTACCATTATCCATCGGGGCCTCATCAGGAATTTGCGGCCTTATCGGCGCCCTGCTCTACTTTGGAAAATCCAGGGGAGGCGATTGGGGGCAGCTTGTTTTCAAGCAGACTAAGATATGGATTATCAGTCTGGTCGTCTTTGGACTTCTGATTCCCAATATCGACAATTGGGGACACGGCGGCGGACTTGCCGCAGGCATTGTTTTAGGCTGGGTTATGGGATACAGGGAAAAAAGAAAAGAAAACCTAGGCGATTATATCCTCAGCATGACCATGGCATTAGTCACTTCCTCTATTTTAATCTGGACAGTGGGCAAAGGAATCAAACTGAGTTTCTTTTAAAGGACTGTTACGAAAACTTACGTATCCAAAGGATGATTTCGTAACCGGCCCAAACTTCCGAAACGTCTCTTCAAACGGGCTTTTACACTAATATTACACGGCCCGACTTGAAATCGTAACCAGTCTCCTTTATATGTTTAACATGAGCTTTCAAAATCCGAAAATCGCGGTTGTCTCCCTGGCAGGCATTTTTCCGGGTGCCCCTGATACGGATCAATTCATCACCAATATCCTGGAAAAAAAAGAGGCCATTGTAAAGGTTCCGAACCACAGATGGGCTGCCCCGTCACAGGTCATGGTTACCGAAAACGATCAAGCCCCGACAAAGGATCGCGCTGCCTCTGACAGAGCCGGCCTGATCACGGACTTTCAGTTTGATCCGTCAAGATTTGATTTGGACAACGACCTTCTAACCTGCCTGGATCCCGTGCATCACCTGGTATTATCTGCAGGGCAACAAGCAATCAGCCAATGTCGTCTTACTGAATCACTAAAAAAACGGACAGGTGTTATTCTGGCAGCCATTGCCCTGCCCACGGACCGGTCCTCCAGAATATGTCATGACATTTACCTGGAATCACAGCCCGTACCCCTGTCTCAATTTAAGGCGCTGGGGGCGACTGTAGTTTCCACACCGGCTGCCATCCTTGCCCGGGCACTGGGGCTTCAGGGCGGATGTTTTACTCTGGATGCGGCCTGTGCCTCTTCTTTGTTTGCCATCAAACTGGCCTGCGAGCACCTGATGCTCAATAAGGCGGATGTCATGGTGGCCGGCGGGGTGTCCAGACCAGACTCTCTCTACACCCAGGTCGGCTTTACCCAGCTCCAGGCCTTATCCCCCACCGGTAGATGCGCCCCCTTTGATAAAGATGCAAACGGACTGGTGGTGGGAGAGGGAACCGGATTAGTGGTACTTAAACGTTTTGATGATGCTCTGGCCTGCAAGGATCAAATCCACGGCATTATCACCGGATGGGGTGTCTCCAATGATATTGAAGGCAATCTTGTGGCTCCGGCATCAGAGGGGCAGCTTCGGGCTATGACAGCAGCCTATGAAATGGCGGGATGGTCGCCGGCAGATATCCAATACATGGAATGCCACGGATCAGGTACCCCAAAAGGCGATCAGGTGGAAATTACCAGCATAAAAACCCTGCTCGGACAGTTTGGCTGTCCCGATACCCCTCTTTCCATCGGGTCGGTAAAATCCACTATCGGCCATCTGTTGACTGCAGCAGGGGCAGCCGGGTTTATTAAAACCCTTGCGGCCATGAACCTTAAAACCTTGCCGCCGTCCTTGAATTTCATAGCCCCGCCGGAACACAGCCCCATACATGACACCCGGATAAAGGTTCAGTCAGATCCTGCCTCCTGGGAGGCCGGTTCAACACCACGGCGGGCTGGTATTTCCGCATTCGGCTTCGGCGGTATCAATGCCCATATCCTGGTAGAAGAGTTCAGGCCTGCATCTTCTTTCCATGTGGTGCCGGATTCTCTTCCACAACCGAAAAGGCAAGTTCCTTTGGCCATTATCGGCATGGACGCCCTGTCAGGGGCTGCTGAAAATCTGGATGACTTACAACACCTGATATTTGGAGACACCTGTTACCAGCCTTCCCCTGCTGCCCTACGATGGCGTAGAACAACCCACTTGCCCTCTCACCTCCGTGAGACCCGGGCGCTGTTTTTAGACGGACTATGGCTGGATTTAAAAGACTTTCATATTCCTCCTAATCAGATGTCAGATATTCTGCCCCAGCACCTGACCATGCTCAAGGTTGCCAAAGGGGCTTTGCAGGACGCTGGTATTCCGCCAAGACCGGGCCTTACAGATCCTCCACGCCACCGCATAGGCTGTGCCATGGGTATTGATTTTGACTTCGGGGCCACGGACTTTTACCTGCGCTGGCATCTTCATGACCTGCCTGAAAGTGCTCTGGATCAGATCTGTCCGGCGTTGAGCTTTGACAGAACCCTTGGGGCGCTTGGCGGTATTGTGGCCTCCAGAATCGCCAGGGAATTCAAACTGGGCGGCCCATGCTTTACCCTGTCAGCAGGCTCTGCATCAGGCATGAAGTCGATTGAAACGGCCCTTCACTCCCTGTGCAGCGGTGAGACAGATATATTTTTATGCGGGGCTGTGGATCTGGCCGGAGATATTCGCAGCTTTACGTTAAACCACACTCTTTCCGGTGTTGACGAGGCGCTTCTACCTTCGGAAGGGGCGGCTGCCCTTGTGCTCAAACGACTGGATCAGGCTGTTGCAGACAATGACCGGATTTACGGTACCATTACTGGCTCGGGCAGTGCATCCGGGGCAAATTTTAACGGAGAGCTTCAACATCAGGGAACTCAGGTATCGGCAAACAGACATGAAATCTATGCCACCTCCCTTGAAAATGCACTTGCCCGGGCAGACAAAAGTCTGTCAAATTTGGCTATGGTCACGGTACAGGGGCACCCAGACAACACCAATGGAAGATCCGAACACTTAGGGATAAACATTCTGGCCAAAAAAAATTCCAGATCCGACATGTCTGCGGATTCGAAAACTACTCCCCGGATCTTTTGCCCTGCGCTTGCCTTTGGTGATACAGGGGCTGTATCAGGTCTTTTTTCCATTGTAGCCACAAGCCTCTGTCTTTATCATGGACGTCTGCCTGCGCACATGGTATCTGACGGCAATTGTCAACCGGATCTCAGATCATCTTTTCACGCTGCAGTCGGCAGCCTGACCCTGGACGGTGCCTCTACCCATGTTGTGCTGTCTTCCTATTCCTCTGACGATGAACAGCCGGCCCGCACAAAGATCTCCCATAATAGCAGAAAGAAACCAGACCTTTTAATCCCGGTTACCCGTCCCCCCATTTCCGAAGACCTTGTCCGGATGATTTGCGCCCAATATCCGAAACGTTCAAAGGAACATGAACAGATGACAGTGATAGCTCGGGAGGATCCGGCAGTTCCCATTGCGGGCCTTGCAGTTACGGCCCTGACAGACCCAGATCTTCTGATCCGTACCCATGAGATAACCGCAAGGACCCATGAACGGTTTCTGGAGTTTTCCAGCCGGAATATGGCTGAGATGGGCAGGCAATTGGCAACCCTGGCCCTAGCTGACCCAATCCCGGAAAGTCCGGCTGAAAAAACCACACCCCAAAAGGCTTTCCTGGACCGGGACAAATGCCTGGAATTTGCGGTTGGCAAAGCCGGAAATGTGCTTGGACCGGAATTTGACATCATAGATACCTATCCTGTCAGAGTAAGACTTCCGGGTGAACCTCTGATGCTGGTTGACCGGATCATGGATATCCAGGGCGAGATGCTCTCTTTAACAGCAGGATCGATCATTACCCAGCACGATGTTGTGGAAGGCGCCTGGTACCTGGACGGAGGTAAGGCACCGGTCGCAATTTCCATTGAAGCCGGCCAGGCAGACCTGTTTCTTAGCTCCTACCTTGGCATTGATCATGTGATCAAAGGCACTAGAAAATACAGGCTTCTGGATGCCAGGGTTACCTTTCACCGAACCCTGCCCAACCCGGGAGAAACCATTGAGTACCACATAAAAATTGACCGTTTTCTGAGGCAAGGTGATATCTACCTTTTCTTTTTTCACTATAAGGGGTATATTGACGGTCATCTTTTCATTTCCATGCGTGACGGCTGTGCCGGGTTCTTTACCGAAGATGAAGTGAAAAATTCCGGGGGCATTATCCTGAAAAAAGAGGATCGGCAGCAGGAAGAGGCAAAATCCCGGGTATCTGCCCTGGTTGCCATGAAACCTGAAGCCTATTCAGATGATAAGGTGGATGCCCTGAGACGGGGAGATCTTGAAACCGCTTTCGGGCCGGCGTTCAAAGGTGTGATCCCGGGCCAGAACCAATGGTTGCCCGGAGGAAAAATGACCCTGATTCACCGGGTGGTGGAACTGGATCCTTCAGGCGGACGATTTGGACTTGGCCGTATCCGGGCAGAGGCTGACATCCATCCGGAAGATTGGTTTCTGACCTGTCATTTTATCGATGACATGGTAATGCCCGGTACCCTGATGTATGAGTGCTGTGCCCACACCTTAAGGGTATTTGTCCAGCGCATGGGCTGGGTCTTGGCATCCGAGGAAGTACATTACGATGTGCTGCCCCAAAATGAAAGTGATCTAAAATGCCGGGGTCCGGTGACCCGGGAAACCCAAAAGGCCCGGTATGACATTGAAATCAAGGAAATGGGGTACGGACCTGAGCCATACGTCATTGCCGATGCCCATATGTTTTCAGATGGCCTGGAAATTGTACTGTATAAGGACATGGGAATGAAGCTTGTAGGCGTCAGCCAACAAGATCTTTTAACCTTTTGGGGCAAATGAAAAGAAACATTGGTGTTTATACTAAAAAGCATCCGGGCACGAACCAATCCGGAATGATAAAACAAATTTTCAAACAGACGCTCTATTGAACTCTTATTTTCTGGGGGAAGAATGATAAACCGAACGATCAACCAAAAAGAAACATCAACCCAAGGGTTTGAGGACCTTTATCCCTTTGACTCAAATTTTCTGGATATCAACGGCCATAAACTTCACTACGTGGACCAGGGCCACGGCAGCCCCATTGTTATGGTACACGGCAATCCCACATGGTCCTTTTATTACAGAAACATGATCAAGGCCCTGTCAAAGACCAATAGAACCATTGTTCCGGATCACATGGGATGCGGATTTTCAGATAAACCTACGGCCAATGAATATGAGTATACACTGAAAAACCGGGTGGCCGACCTGGACACCTTGATCAACTCCTTAAATCTTTCTGAAAAAATATCACTCATTGTCCATGACTGGGGCGGAATGATCGGCCTTGCATGGGCAATAGACAACCTGGACCGTATTGATAAAATCGTTATCACAAATACCTCAGGCTTTTTCCTGCCCTCTGACAAAAAGTTCCCTCTGGCCCTTTGGATGATCAAATACTTAAGATGGTTTGCCGTTCCAGCGGTACTGGGGGCAAACATATTTGCCGGCGGTGCCCTGTACCTGGGATCAGAAAATAAGCTCGCACCAGAGGTGAAAAAAGGACTGATTACCCCTTACAACTCCTGGAAAAACCGAATTGCCACCTTAAAATTTGTTCAGGACATACCGATAACCAATACAGACCAAAGTTATGCAGTAGTGGAAAAGGTTGACCAGCGCCTGACCGAACTGAACCAGGATAAGCTGATGTTTTTATGGGGAACCCGGGATTTTGTGTTTGACGTAAGCTTTCTTAATGAATTTCAGCGTCGCTTTCCGCAGACCCGGGCCCATGTGTTTCATGATGCCGGCCATTATCTGTTTGAAGATAAACCCCAGGAGACCCTGGATCTCATAAAGTCATTTTTATTATAAATGGTTGCTTCTAAAAAGAGGCAACCCGCACCCCTTATTTTTGACTTTTTGAGCCAGGACAGGTAAAGATGAGCCTATGCTTGGATTCTTGAAAAGAAAAAAAAAGAAAGAGGAAGATCCGGACCCTCAGGAACCGCCAAAGGGCAAGGATAAAAAGAAGGAACCCGGTAAAACGGGCACGGAAACGCCTAAACCGGAAAAGAGTGCCCCTAAAAAAAAGCGGTGGTTCAGTATTAAAAAACTGATCTTCGTTGTCCTGATTCTCGGAGCTGTGGGTGGTGCAGGCTTTTTTGTATACACCACTTATTTTACCGAACCGGACCCAACTATCAGGGTATATCAACCAGTGACACTTGCCCATGTAACGCTGCCCCCTGAAATGATGGAATTTTCCTTTGATAAGTTTGCCGCTCTTTACGAGGCACTGGTGGTCTTTAACAGGGAAGTCAACCTTTTTGACCGGGAAATAGCACGCATTGATGCCATTGGTGAACGATATCCGGATCAAAAGAAAATCGCAAACAGTCAAAAAAAGGTTTGGGAAAAAGGGAAAAATACGTTAATTAAAGAGTTCGCAAAGTTTGAAAAACCCATAAAAGAAACCTATGTCCTCTATCAGGTGAATCAGACTCAGGGCCAGACCCGGATCGTTGAAATTACAGACGATTTAACAAAATCGGCGCAGGCAGCTATAAAAACGGCTCAGGAACAAACCGCCGAGCTTAAGGCCAGAGCCCCCGAAGCACCAGAGGGGATGTTCCAGGGAACCATTGACAAAATAAAAAAGATCTTTCTATGACACATTACACCAATATCTCACTCAGTCTTAAAGAAACCGTAGAAAAATATCCACATAAACGTGCGGTGGTATCCCCGGCAGGCCGGGATAAGGCAGGCAGGCTACTTTACAGCCAACTGACATTCAGCCAACTGGACCTACAATCCGACACTCTGGCCTTTGGCCTTGAAGGCATCGGCATCACCCGGGGGACCCGGACCATCCTGATGGTTACACCCGGGATCGATTTTTTTATTACGATTTTTGCCATGTTCAAGGTGGGTGCCGTTCCTGTGGTGGTGGATCCCGGTATGGGCATTGACAGAATGCTCCAATGCCTGAAACAAAGCCGGCCCAAAGCCTTTATCGGCATTGAAAAAGCCCATGTTTTAAGAACGCTGAAACCCGGGTATTTCAAAAGCATAAAACATTGGGTCACCGTGGGTAAGCGCTGGTTCTGGGGGGGATATACCCTGGATCAGCTTTTGGCAACCCAGAGAAAAGATCCCTATCCCAAAGCCCAGACCACCTGGGATGAGACCGCTGCGGTTGTGTTTACCACAGGATCCACAGGCCCGGCCAAAGGCGTAATCTATTCCCACGGAAATTTTGAAGCCCAGATCCGCCAGATCCAGACCCATTTTAATATTGAACCGGATGAGGTGGATCTGCCCACCTTTCCCCTGTTTGCACTGTTTGACCCGGCGCTGGGCATGACTGCCATCATTCCGGATATGGATCCTACAAAACCTGCCCATGTGGACCCCACAATGATCATTGAGGCCATTGAAAATCACGGGGTGACCAATATGTTCGGCTCCCCTGCACTGATCAACAGGGTGGGAAAATACGGAAAAGAACACGGGATAAAACTGCCCTCATTAAGGCGGGTAGTCTCTGCAGGCGCACCTGTCAGCCCTGCCAATATCGCCCAGTTCTCCACCATGTTGTCCGATACCGCAGAACTCCATACCCCCTACGGCGCCACCGAAGCCCTGCCCGTAATTTCCATCGGATCCCATGAAATTCTTTCAGAAACCAGGAAACTGTCCGAACAGGGATTTGGCATGTGCGTGGGAAGACCCATCTGCGATACCCAGGTCAGGCTGCTCAAAATCACGGATGAGCCCATTACCCAGATGAGGGACAGCCTTGTGGTTCCTGAAAACCAGGTGGGTGAAATTACGGTGCAAGCAGATCTGGTCACGGAAAATTACTATAACAACAGAGAGGCGGATCTTCTGGCCAAAATCCAGGATCCGAACGGCAAATTCTGGCACCGGATGGGAGATCTCGGCTGGCAGGATTCCAAAGGCAGGATATGGTTCTGCGGCAGGAAAGCCCATCGGGTGGAAACCGGACAAGAGACCATGTTTACTATTCCGGTGGAGGCTATTTTCAACAACCATGAATTGGTGTTCAGAAGTGCCCTGGCAGGGGTGGGGCCCAAGGACAGACAGATGCCGGTGATGTTTATCGAACCCTATGAAAAGGTGGCCAATGAAAAAGAATTTATCAGAGAACTTACCGAACTTGCCCGGTCAAATCCGTTGACCCAGAGTATTGAACATATTTTTATCGAAAAGGCATTCCCAGTGGATATCCGGCATAACTCAAAGATTTTCAGAGAAAAGCTGGCAGTTAAGGCAAAATCTTTGCTCAAACTCTGATAAAAGTACCTGCCGGCAGGGTACTCTCGACAATATAACGCCCATGAATGAAACGTTCATGGGCGTTTTGTTTATTTCAGGATATACGCGTCGCAGGACCCAGGGTTTAGTCCGGCAGAAGATCATAAAAGTAAAGCATGGCATCGGACCGGGTGATGATTCCGATAATCTTCTCCTCTTTCATAACCGGAATCCTTCCGATATCATGTTTGATCATTAGGCGGGCCGCCTCAATGGCGCTTTTATTATGGGGAATAGTGACCAGATCACGGCTCATGATGGCTTTAACAGGGGCCTGCATCTGCCTGGATTTTCGAACCTTTTTGAAATCCCGCCTGGAAATCACTCCCACAAGCTTATCTTCGTCATCCACCACAGGCATACCAGTGCAGCCCAGATCCCGAAGAAGCATAGTCACCTCTTCCACCGGGGTGGCCGCATTTACGGTGACGACCGGGTATGACATGATGTCCGAAAGCATTACGGAAGAATACAGATTTCCCTGTATCAATTCCATGATCATCTCACGGAGGGTGGCAGGATTGGTCCCTTTGAGCAGGGCTGATCCGGCACCGGGATGGCCGCCGCCGCCCATACTCCGCATCATAAAGCCGATGTTGACCTCATCAACATCACTTCGGCCGATGACCATGCACTTGTCCCGCTCCGAGTCCTTGAAAATTCCAAATGCCACATCTACATTCACAATCTCCTT
>PIVQ01000828.1 GCA_003354055.1 Desulfobacteraceae bacterium
AAACTTAAGGAGACAGACCATGGGAATTTTTACACGCTTTAAAGACATCGTGAACTCAAACATTAGCTCCATGCTGGACAATGCGGAAGATCCTGAAAAACTGATCAAGCTCATGATCAGAGAAATGGAAGATACCCTGATCGAACTCAAATCCTCCTGCGCCAACACCATTGCCAATCAGAAAAAAGTGGAACGGATGCTGGAAGATACGAGAGACAGGGAGGCCTTTTGGACTGACAAGGCAGAGCTCGCCGTGACCAAAGGCCGGGACGATCTGGCCCGCCAGGCCCTGATGGAAAAACGCAGGTTCACACAGCGGGTGGAAGTGGTTGAAGAGGAACGCATAGAAATCAGTGCCATTGTGGAGCAGTACAGGGATGATATCCAGGAGCTGGAAAACAAGCTCAAATCCGCACGAGAAAAACAGCGGATGCTGGTCCAGCGTCATATCCGGGCCCAGAAAAAAAAGAAAGCACAGCAGGAGATCCGCCGGGTGGACTCCCATGAGGTCATGCAGAAATTCGAAGAAATGGAGAACAATATCGAGCGCATGGAAGCAGAGGCTGATCTGGTCAATTTCGGACGAAAAACCAACCTGGAAGAAGCCTTTGAAGACCTGGCCGCCGATGATGATATAGAGAAGGAACTCAGCGCCTTAAAATCCTCCCAATCCAAAAAGAATGATGATACAACCCAGGAATAGTCATACGCCAAAATCATTTTTATCAAGGAGGAACACATGCACGGCGCAATCTTCATAGCAATCTGTTTCGGAGGAGCTATCCTTACCATATCGACCCTGGGACTGATCATCATCGGCATTATCCGGGCTGCCAAAACCGGGGGGATCTCCAAAAAAGAACGGGAGGCCCATTCCGATGAAACCAAAATGATTCAGGATATATTCAACGGCCTGTCAAAAATGGAAGAGCGAGTGGAGGCCTTAGAGACCATCCTTATCGAACGCCAGAAAAAATCCCCATAAAGGAAAAGTAGACCATGAGATACCATTATAGAAAACACAGAGACTGCGGATCCGGACGGTGCAGGAGCCATTTTAACAGGTTCCGGGAAAGAATAGATATTCTCGCCACCACAAACGGCATATACCGCTCCAGGCGCGGGGTTGTCATGGGAGTCTGCAGGGGACTGGCCGAGCATTTTAACTTCTCGGTATTCTGGATAAGGGCCATTGTATTCATCGCCTTTTTGTTCACGGGATTCTGGCCGATGGGTGTACTTTACATCGTTGCCGGCCTGCTCCTGAAACTGGAACCGGTCATGCCCCTGGAAAACGAGACAGACCAGGAATTTTACCAGTCCTACAGCGCCTCAAGGGAATCGGCCATCCAGAGAATAAAACGCAAATTTGACAACATTGACCGGAGAATCCAGAGAATGGAACATACGGTCACCTCACGGGAGTTTGACTTCTAACAGCCCGTCGCCCGCCCGAATTTTGAAAAAAATCGGGGATTTCATCTGCAGCCTTTGCAAAAAATACTGTACCTCTCCTTTTCAGCCTGTCCGGATTCTGTCCGGGCAGGCTGCCTTTTTTGACCTATCACCACAGGTCCAAGCCTAAAAGATCAAGACCTTCCCAGAAAAGGACCAGAGCAAGGATGCAGAGCGTCAGTCCCAAAGCTTTCATGGTATAGATATAGATTTTTCCGGTTAAAAAGGATTTTGACCTGGCCACCAGAACAGCCAGCATAACCTTGGATCCTATAAGGAGAAGATAAAATGCGGATACGAATCCGACAGCTGTACCAGGAGCGATTTCCCAGGCTTTTGTCACGGTAGGGCCGCCCACGGATATCCAGAACAGATAGGGGTGGGGACTGAGCACATTGGCCAATACTCCCTTTGACAAAGATTTTGGAGCCTGATCCTGGTAATTCAGGGTGACGCCTGCAGTTTTAAGCCCGCCGATTCCCATCTTCAGAATCACCATCCCCCCGACCAGGGAGATGACACCCAGCACAGAGTTGAAATCCGACAGCTTTGCCAGAACCATGAGAGTGACCACTACAATGGGAAAATCGGTAATCATGGGGGCCAGAGCCACCCTTATACCGGCCTTCATGTCATGGGCCAGGGTTTCCGACACCACCAGGGTAAGCAGAGGACCGGGGGACAGACCGGCAGATAATCCAAGAACCAGGCCCATCATCAGGTAATGATTCATAGCATCCTCCTTACTTACTCTTCCCGTGGCAGCGTTTGAATTTCAGACCGCTGTCGCAGACACAGGGCTGGTTCCTTGAAAGAGTCAGGGGTTCAAGAATCTCCCCGTCCCTGTAATACCAAATGCCGTTCTCCCGGACAAAGACCGAGCGTTCATGGAGCTGGCCCAGGGTATCGTCCTGCTCAAAAAAAGCGGCAAACTCCACAAAGCCTCTTTCCGAACCCGGCTTACTCCCTGACGCTATCACCTTCAGCCCTATCCACCGGGTATTGTCCATGGTCGCGGACAAGTCCCGGCGAAGCGTGTCTTCCGGCTCTCCGGCCCCCCGTTTTTCAGGGGCAAGGGTAGCGATCAGGTATTCTGAGTCTTTATTGCAAAAGGCAGTATACCTGGACCGCATAAGGGTCTCCGGGGTACCTGGCCGAACCTCTCCGGTTAAAAAAGGCCGGCAGCAGTCTGAATATGTTTTCCCGCTAAGGCAGGGGCAGTTCTGTTTTTTCATGGTGTTTCCTTAAGGAATCGTTACAAAACAACTTGATCTAAATACCCTGAAGGGCAGAACCTTGTTTCCAAAACCCCTTAAAAGACTGGGTATTTTGGAAACAAAAGATCAAGTAATTTTGGAGCCGATCCTAAGCTATTTAAGGATTTGAATAAAGGCCTTTTAAAATTTTTTTGCCCATTGGCGAAGGCACCTCGACCACTGATGTCCGATTTCTTTCAGAAATAATTTCTATCCCGTGATGCGTGATGAACTGTTTTGTATAGCTGCCCTCCGGAAGATTGAGTTCAGCAATAAAGTCGCAAAACTCCTGCTTTGAATAAGAGGCAAGAATGGAATCAAGGTACTCTTTGCGCATTAACCTATTATACCTGCAACCGAAAAAACCGACATGCATCC
>PIVQ01001676.1 GCA_003354055.1 Desulfobacteraceae bacterium
TTTGCCAGGGTCTGCATGGCTTCCCAGCCCGGATCAAACTTGGTGAACTTTTTGATAATGTAGCACAGGATGATCAGGAACGCTGGACCCGCAGCAAAGGCGGAGGCCAGGAATCTGGGGGCCAGAATCGCTGTCAGCCAGAAACCACGTCCTGGAAGACCACAGTACAGGTAAGCTGTTACCGTATGGATACCGATGGCAAAGGGAATGGAAAGATAGATCAGGGGTTTGGTCCACGCGGGTGGTTCCACCTGGTTTCTTTCCGCTTCCAGTATCTTCCAGCCGATGACGATATTCAGTCCCAGGTATCCGTTCAGAACAAGCATGTCATAAAAGAGCATGGATTTGGGAGAGGGGTAAAGCAGTACATTCAGCATACGGGTGGGCTGACCTAAGTCAACCACGATGAACAGCAGGCACATGATCAGGCAGGCCACCGCAAGAAATTCACCTAAGATGGTGATCCTGTGGAACTTTTCATAATCATGCAGGTAATAGGGAATTACCACCATTACACCCCCGGCAGCAACACCGACCAGAAAGGTGAAGTTGGCGATATAAAATCCCCAGGATACGTCCCGGTTCATGCCCGTAATCATCAGACCGTTTGTGAACTGGTCGATATAGGCAAGAGTCCCCGCTCCTATCACAGCGAGCAGAAGGACTATCCATAACCAATAATTTTTACTTCCTTTAATAGCTATCTCAAGCATACTCGCCTCTCTTAAACGATATAGTAAACGCTGG
>PIVQ01000829.1 GCA_003354055.1 Desulfobacteraceae bacterium
CCAGGATTCTCCGGACTTGAAATCATCAATGGGGTATTGGGGGAGGTGATTTTTTTTTGTCATATGTCTTTCCTCTTAATTCCAGGGGTATTTACGGTTAAAGGCTGCAATCCAACTGTTCAAAATATCAAAAATGTGGTATATTCTACACAATTTGAAGTGCCCTATCAACACTGAACCAACACACTGGCCAGTACTCTGATTTGGTGCACCTTCATACCATTGACATTTTATACCGAAAGATATAAAGAAGAGAAAAAATTTTCATTGGAAAGATGTAGACTTGAACACAAAATATTCAATTTCCCGGCAGACCAAAGTCGTAAATGCCCTGGGAATGCACGCACGACCCGCGGCAAAAATTGCGGAAATGGCCCTTGAGGCCAAAGGAAACATCTGGTTGTCCAATGGATCCTCAACCGTAGACGCATCCAGCATCATAGACATTCTGACCTTGTGTGCCGTTACCGGTACGCAGATTTCCATTCATACGGAAGAGACGGACGACTCTGCTTTGGCAGACGAGATCAAGGCATTTTTTGACATGGGTTTTGGAGAAGAGATCAATGAATAAATCCCCATCAGGACAGATTGTAATCCGCGGCATCAGCGGGTCCCCCGGTATCTGTATCGGCAAGGCCTATCTGGTGGACCGTGAAGGGGTAAATATCATCAAGCGGTACCCGGTCAGTGATGACATGGTATCCAAAGAGGTTGACCGGTTTAAAAATGCCGTGATCAAGGCCAAGAACGACCATGCCAAAACCATTGAATCTCTGGACCAGGATCTGAGTGAAAATCTTAATATCCTTGAAACGCACATGGTATTGTTCAAGGATAAGATGCTCTACGGCAAAACCATTGAGACCATCTCCACTGACAAGGTCAATGCGGAATGGGCGCTGCGTAAGGTTTCCAGGCAGGTCCGCCGTATGTTCGAGCAGATCGATGATCCCTACCTTCGGGCACGGGTCAATGATATCACCCAGGTGTCGGATAAGATCATGAGCTATCTTGTGGGTGGCCAGGATATTCAAATCCGGGACATCAACAAGCGGGTCATTATCGTTGCCCACGACCTGTCACCGGCCGATACAAGCCAGATTCAGCTGGAGCGGATCAAAGGCTTTGTCACGGACAGGGGCGGTAAAGATTCCCATACCAGTATTGTCGCCAAGTCCTTGAAAATTCCGTCAGTCCTGGGGCTCGGCAATGCCACCAACAATGTGAACAATGATGATATCCTCATTGTTGACGGGTCTTCAGGTATTATCATCATCAATCCTGAAGAAGACACCCTGTTTAAGTATGAAGAAAAAATGGCCCGGTTTAAGGCCTATAGAGCAGATATTGAGAGGGAAAGTCATCTGCCTGCCGTCACTAAAGACGGGGTGCCCTTAAATCTTCTGGCCAATATTGAGCTGGTGGAAGAGGTGGTTTCTGCCAAGGACAACAGAGCATCGGGCATAGGACTGTTCAGAACTGAATTTCTCTACCTGGATCTGAAACGCTATCCAACGGAAGATGAATTACTTCAAAAATACAAAGAACTTGTGGAACTCATGAGTCCGGCTCCGGTCACCATCCGGACCCTGGATATCAACGGGGATAAGTTCAACCCCTATCTTGACCCTGTTGAAGAGGCCAATCCGGCCCTTGGGCTTCGGGCGGTTCGGTTCTGCCTTGAAAATGAAGGCATTTTCATCACCCAGATCAAGGCGATTTTGCGGGCAGCCGCATCCGGCACGATTAAACTGCTCATTCCCATGATCTCCTGTGTGGAAGAGATCATTCAGGTAAAGGCCGTTATAAACAAGGCCATTCTTGAGCTGGATGCCGAAGACAAGATCTTTAACAAGGACATTCCTCTGGGGATCATGATTGAGGTGCCCTCTGCAGTTATTATGGCAGAAGAACTGGCGGCCCATGTGGATTTCTTCAGTATCGGCACCAATGACCTAATCCAGTATTCCATGGCTATTGACCGCAGAAACAGACGGGTTGCCCACCTTTACCAGGCGCTGAATCCGGCAGTCCTGAAAATGATCCGCCTTACCTTTGATGCTGCAAGGAACAATGATATTGAGTTGTTCATGTGCGGTGAAATGGCAGGGGATCCCATAAATATTCCTATTCTCCTGGGGCTTGGGCTGACCAATCTGTCCATGAACTCAGGCTCCATACCCGTGGTCAAAAAGATGATCCGTTCTCTTTCCGTGAGCCGGGCCCGCGAGAATGCTCAGACCATCATGGGATTCACGACCACAAAAGAAGTTACCGATTTCATTCTGGAAGAGTACAAAAATATTCTTCCGTACAGGGATACTGAAGAGTAAAATTATGAATGCACCTTATATCAAGCTTATTGCCAGCAATAAAAAAGCATGGCACAACTATAAAATAGACGATGAATATGAAGCCGGTATTGTCCTTGCCGGATCCGAGGTAAAAGCCATCAGGGAAGGCCGGGTCAGTTTTGCAGACTCCTATGCCGATATAAGACGGGATGAGATTTTTATACGGCAACTGCACATCTCTCCCTATAAATTTGCCTATAATGCAAATCACGAGACCCTGCGGACCAGAAAATTACTGCTTCACAAATCTGAGATCAACAAACTCACTGTCAAGATCAGAGAAAAAGGATATACACTTATACCTTTGAAGATTTACTTTAAAAATGATAAGATAAAGATACTTATCGGCTTGGGCAAGGGTAAAAAACTCTATGACAAGCGGGAGACAATTAAAGAAAAGGATGTTAAACGTGACATGGACAGGGAAAGAAAAAAATATTCCAGTTCATGATTTCATTGACATTACAGGGCTTGATAGTATATTAATGCCCGTCACTTGATCTTTTACAATTTGGGGGCGCAATGGTTTCGACGGAGATTCCTGATGCCCATGGTAGCATACCGAGTGTTTTGTCATCTCGTAAACTTGACAAAGACTAAACATAATCGCAGACGATTATAATTACGCTGTAGCTGCTTAAGGCGGCTTCCGTCCTCCTGATATCCCTCTTGCAGATTCAGGTCAGGGCGTCGACTATGCAAGATCGCTCGTTATGGTTTCCTGAGCC
>PIVQ01001677.1 GCA_003354055.1 Desulfobacteraceae bacterium
CCTTACCTCGAACACATTGTCCGGATCCGAGGAGATGGCGGCAAGACGGGTATTGTCCACATAGACATAATCCATGAAGAAATCCCCGTCAGGGGTGGACTCTCCGATAAGGTTGCCCAAAAGGTCGTAGTGGTACAGGGTGGTTTTATTGTCCGAGATTTTCCGGGTTCTCTGGCCGAACACGTTGTAGAGGTATTGTGCCAGGACCGTATCCGATTTTGAAGCGGAGGAAAGACGCCCGGCATCGGTGTAATCAAAGGTCAGGTTCCCTTTGGTGAGGGGCTTGCCGTTGTTATCATAGGTCAGGTCTGTCTGGCTGTCCGCCCCCGTAATCCCGGAAAGAAGGTTTGTACCCGGGGTATAGGCATAGGAGAGGTCTGCCCCGGCAAGGGTCCGGGTCAGGCGATTACCGGTTTTATCATAGGTAAAGCTTAAAGACCCGTAGCCCCCTGTGGCTGAAGTCAGCCGCCCTGCCCTGTCATAGGCGAATCCCTGGGTGCGGCTGCTGTCCAGATGATCGGTAACGGCTGTGATCCGTCCTGAAGAATCATAGGAAAGGGAACGTTCCAGAACCCCTGGAGCCGTGAGATCCAGGGGACGGTAGTTAAGGTCAAAGTTCTTTGATACGGCCTGGCCGGAACCCAATATCATGGAAGAGAGGGGGCCGAACGGTTTGTAGTCGATATTCTCCGCCAGCACCTGGCTGACCCCTTCCTTAACCGTGGTGACTTTTGAGACAGCCCCTGC
>PIVQ01001678.1 GCA_003354055.1 Desulfobacteraceae bacterium
TTTATCTACAGATTGAATCATTCCTTTGATAGACCCGCCGCTCTGGGCATCGATAAAGGGATAAATGCTGTTAAAGAACAGATCCCCTGTATGAATTACATTGGCGGTTTTAAAAAAGATCACGGAATCCCCGTCTGTATGTCCGCCGGGGAAATGGAGCACCTCAATGGTTTCATCATTCCAGTGAAAGGTCAGGCCCGTGGGAAAGGTGACCACAGGCAGGGCCTGGGGTGCGGCCGGGGGGCCGGTAAAGTCAAAGGCCTTCATGACCTGGCCCACAGCCATCCGTTTTCTGACATTTTCATGGGCCACAATTATGGTGTCACCCTTGCCGATGTTCTCATTACCGCCGGTATGGTCAAAATGCCAATGGGTGTTGATGAGAAATTTTACAGGTTTATCCGACAGTTTTGAAACCGCTTTAAGGATTCTGTCCGTGAGCGGAGCATATTGATCGTCTATGAGAAAGACCCCGTTGTCTCCGATGGATACGCCGAGGTTGCCGCCCGCACCTTCGAGCATGTAAATTTGAGGTGTCAATTTAGTTGTTTTGATTTTTACCTTTGAAAAATCCTGTTTTGCAAAACTTAAGCCTGCAAACAGGAACACTGCGATAATGCTCAAGGCCAGGCTGATACGTAGATTACGAGACATGATAGAGTTCCTTTTGAAAAAGGTTAACGATACTTAGAATCAGTAAGTATTCTAATGGGATTGGTCAAGTCCGGCCAGTACAATTTGTAACA
>PIVQ01001679.1 GCA_003354055.1 Desulfobacteraceae bacterium
AGGACCCAGGGGTCACCACCGATTTCAAAATCACTTAAGAAAAAACCGGTGGTACCGAAAAAACCGGTTTTAGAGGCACCGAACATCAGGCCGAACCCGATGGCCCAGTAGGAAATTGAGCCCATGGAAAAGTCCATTAAGTTTTTCATCATAATGTTGATGGCATTCTTGGCCCGGGTAAATCCGGCCTCGACCATGGCAAATCCGGCCTGCATGAAAAATACAAGCACGGCACAGACCAGGGTCCAGACATAATCGGCATGGGACTGTACCATGACGATGGCATCTTTATTGGTTAATACAGTTGGGGTGTCGTCACCAGCCCAGGCCGCTGACATGCTGCAGATCAAAGATACAAGAATCATCCAGATATATTTCATTTTTTTCTCCTTGGGGAATATCATTTATAAAGCGTCAACGCCTGTTTCACTGGTACGAATACGGACCACCTCTTCCACGGGAAGGATAAATATCTTTCCGTCACCTATTTTTCCGGTTTTGGCGGTTTCCACAATGGTATCCACCACAGCCTGTGCCTGATCATCATTTACGCAGATTTTAAGCTCCACCTTGGGAACGAAATCAGTCTGATACTCCGCACCGCGGTACACTTCTTTATGCCCTTTCTGCCGCCCAAACCCCTTGACCTCGGAAATGGTCATTCCGTTGATATTGATTTTGGCCAAGGCATCTTTCACCTCATCCACCTTGAACGGTTTGATTACTGCCAGAATTTTTTTCATCT
>PIVQ01000830.1 GCA_003354055.1 Desulfobacteraceae bacterium
GTCAGAAAGTACAGTGCCGTGGGGGTATCACAGATAAAGACCTTGATCTCTCCTTTTTGCACCCCTTTAAACAGGGCCTGGTGGCTCTCATAGATTTTCAGAGCAGCTCCCGGCATTTCTCTGTGGACAAACTCCACCGCATAATCCTGATCCAATACGCCGATTTCAAACCCTTTTAAATCCTGAAGTCCTTTGAGTCCATAGATGGATTCATGAAAGAAAAAATGAGTCTGACAATCCCGGAGTTCATCTGCATAATCCAGAAAGGTGTCCCGCTGAACGGAAAAGAAGCAGCCCGCATGGATATCGGCCTGCCCGGTCCTGACCATGGAAAGACTCTGGGCCCAGGGTACTGGAATAAATTCGATAGGCACCCCGGTTTTATCACTCCATAAATTCCAGAGATCCACAAACATGCCAACTGCCTTTCCCTTTTCATCGGCAAAATGAAAGGGCATATTGTCAATGCTGGCTGCAATCTTAAGAGTCTTGGTGTGTGGACGCCAGACCAGACCACTTGATTCTCCGGTCCAGTTTGAAAGCAGATCTTTGATCTCTTTTTGGGAAATCCGGGAAAAACCGGCTTCAATTTTTTTAATAAGAACAGGATTGTCTGCACTTACACCGGCCTGAAGGGGATGAGAAAACAATGGCGCCTCTAAGGCATGAACAAAATCATTGCCCTTGAGCTTGGCCAGGTAGGTAGAGGCCACGGGTTTTTCCATGACAAAGGCCTGGACCTCATTTGCCATGGCTGCCTGAATCAGGGACTCATGATCTTTATAAGAGGTAATGGCCAGTTCGGAATGGTTATCGTTGAGAAACTCATTAGCCGGCCCGCCTGCCACAACACCTAAAGACTGGTTGTATAAATCCTGGAGTTTACCCAAAGGAGGTGATCTATCTGATCTGACAAAAAGAAAAAAATCTAACTTTGACAGGGGCAGGTCGATGGTCGAGATGGCTTTGGTATTGCTGCCGACAACCGCAATAACGTCAGTTTTTTTGGCATCGTCATCACGGGTCAGGCGGACAAAAGAAACAGGGATATTGTTTTTCGCGGACCACAGATCCCATAAATCTTTCAGGATTCCCCTTGGCTGACCGTCTTTTCCGTCAAACATAAAGGGCATATAAGGAGTATAACCGATGGTCAGGGGACCTGTGGGCTGGGAGGCAGACACCGATGGTGTCGATACCCCCAACCCCATTCCGATTACCAGAACAAAAAAAAGTGTGATCGTTTTCCTATTCATGGCCCTGTTGGCCCTGTTGCTACAGGGAAGTCCTTTCAGCCTGGTTGGCGCCTGTTTTAGAGGCGCCCTTAGGTTTAAATTAACCGTGAAGCGGTGTGCCCGATGCCTTGGCGGCCACCTCCCCCATGATCTCTGCCAGGGTGGGATGGGCATGGATGGTATGTGCCACGTCCTCTGCGGTTAATCCTTTTTCAATGGCCAGGGTGGCTTCGGCAATCAAATCCGTCGCATGGGGACCTGTAATATGAACCCCGAGCACCTTATTATTGGTTGCATCTACAATCATCTTTGCCTCACCTGCAATTTCACCTATGGCCTGGGCTTTACCAAGTACCCTGAAATTCACCGTGGCAGTTTCCACCTCATAGCCTTTTTCCTTTGCTCCGGCCTCGCTCAGACCCACGGTACCGATTTCCGGCATGGTGAAAATAGCGCCCGGTACCACTTCATAACCCATAACAGCTTTGTTTTCGCCGGTAGCTTTCATGGCATTTTCAGCTGCAACAAGCCCTTCATGGGATGCCACATGGGCCAGCATTACTTTGCCGGGCCCCAGAATATCACCAATTGCATATACATTGTCAACAGGGGTTTCCATGTATTCGTTGACCGGAATCCAGCCTCTGTCCGTTTCAAGCCCGATGGACTCAAGGCCTAAGTCGTAGGACAAGGGGGTCCTGCCGATACAGACCGCCATGATTTCGGAGTCAAGGGTATCTGATTTTAGTTTTTTAGGTTTGGGATTGTCTGTGAACGGGCTGACGGCCATGGAAATCTTAACACCCTGATCTGTATTTTCAGCCTGGGTTACGACCGTATCACAGAATACCTTGATCTTCTTCTTTTTCATCTCACGAAGCAGAAGCTTGGAGCAGGACGCATCCACTGACGGCAGGGGTAAAAGTCTGGACATGGCTTCAACAACAGTCACCTTGCAACCCAAGGCAGAAAAGATAAAGGCAAATTCACACCCGATGACCCCGCCGCCCACAATGGTCATGGATGAGGGGATTTTTGTCATTGAGAGAATATCATTTGATGATACAACCTTTTCATGGTCAAAAGGAAAGTCAGGCACGTTCATGGGTTTGGTACCGGTGGCAATGATAAGCTTGTCATAATCCACCAGGGTCTCATCACCTTCAGTCCCTGTGACAGCCACCTGGGTATTGGATTTTATAACCCCCTTACCAAAAACCACACGAATCCCATTGGCCTCCATGAGTCCGGCAATACCCTTTCTCTGATCGGAGAGGATCTTGTCTTTTCTGGCCATAAGGGCTTCCATGTCCGGACTGACATTTCCTTCAATCCTTATCCCCATAGTGTCGGCTTTCATACACTTTAATAGAAGGTCAGCAGAATTTTTCATAATCTTAGAGGGGATACATCCCCAGTTCAGGCAGGTGCCGCCGAGGTTCTCCTGCTCGACCAGAGTAACATTTGCACCTAATGCCGCGCCTTTTAATGCCGCAATGTATCCTCCTGGTCCGCCGCCGATGATCACAAGTTTTTTGGTCATTTTCGCCTCCACGCTATTTATAAGGTTGTTTACGAACTTATAGTTTAAGGAACTAAGTTATTGCAATCTGAAAAACTGAACAATTACTACAATAAAAAGGCATTATATACCATTTTCATTAATTTTTCCAACAGAAACTTAAATATTCCATAGTTTGATAAAAAATTATTTGACATTATCCCTATCATACGGTATTTATCAATATAATTTAATTAAATTTCATATTTCCAAAATTTTTTAGCTAAAAAAAGAGGCAGAATGAAGATCGATCAAACGAACATTGACATAATCAGAGAATTA
>PIVQ01001680.1 GCA_003354055.1 Desulfobacteraceae bacterium
CTTTGCGATAGGTAGTAAATTGCATACTTTGCTGCTCTATTTGTAATAGTGGCTTTACCGTTGCAGAGTGTACTTTTGGAACTGTGATCCTGTTTACCGTGGCGTATTCATCAGCTGTTTTACCAGCAGAGGTTGTACCAGCAGGTAAAGATCCCATTTGTTGCTGTAAAATACGATTAAGGCCTTTTTGTAAGTCGATTTTTTTATATGGCGTTAATGCTGCTGAGTGAGCGTTTATTGTGGTGGAGCTTGTTATAGTGGAATTTACCGATTCAGCCGTTTTTTCTGTTTTCTTACTAGAGGAGCTTACTGATTTTAATACTGTTTTATTTACCGGCCCATTTGGCTTTTTTTCTATGCGCACACTTTTATTAACACTCTGTTGAGGCGTTTGCTGTGTTGCTTTAATTTTGGCTGCCACACTCACCATATAGGCTTTAATTGGCGGTGATTGCGGCTGTTTTATTTCAGGTACCTTTAAAGTTGTTAAAAAAAACAACAATAATCCATGTAAAAGTATCGATAAAATAATTGTCGAACGCCACTTTGCCATAAATATGTCCCTGTGAAAGAACTAGTTATGACAGCTAACGCAGGTAAAAGTGCCATTAAATAAACAAAACCGCGCATTTGTGCGGTTTTTGCTATTAACCTTGTGTATTAGGCACTATTTGAATTTCTACACGACGATTTTGAGCACGACCATTTGCACTATCGTTAGTCGCAATTGGACGTGTTTCGCCAT
>PIVQ01000831.1 GCA_003354055.1 Desulfobacteraceae bacterium
AAGCCCGGGTATGACAAAGAGGAAAACCGGAACCTGTGGATACACTTAATTCTTGTGGTTTCCCTGGCCCTGATCATCACCGGGGCGTATCTTGCCATAAAGAAGACATTAAAACCCATTGGATGGCTTCAAAAAGGGGTGCAGGAAGTGGGCAGGGGAAACCTTGTGCATACGGTGCCCGAAGACAGAAAAGATGAATTCGGAAAACTTGCCGCAGCATTCAATACCATGACCGGGCAGCTTCAACAGATGCTGGACTTAAAACAGCAACTTTTAAGGGATGTGAGCCATGAACTTCGCTCCCCTCTGACACGGATGAAAGTGGCTTTGGAATTCTTAGACGACACAGATGACACCCAGATCAAAGACAGCATTGGCGCGGATATCAGAGAAGTAGAGGCAATGGTGACCGCCATCCTTGAGAATGCGCGGCTTCACCATGACCACTCCACCCTTGATAAAAAGGAAGCCGACCTGACAGGGCTTGTGAGAGATATTGCCGCAGGATTTGAAAACCGGGCACCCGGCATCAAATTTACGGAGCATTCCCCCGTTATATTCCGTTTTGACCCGGACCGGATCAAAATCGTTATCACCAACATCCTTGAAAATGCCCTCAAATATTCGTCCCAAGAGAGCAATCCTGTGGAAATTCACCTCAAGAAAGATGCAGACTGGGTCAATGTGACCATTGCCGACAACGGTATAGGCATGGACAAGTCAAAACTACCGCTCGTCCTGGAACCCTTTTACCGGCTGGACAAATCCCGTTCCAAAAAAACCGGAGGATTCGGTCTGGGACTTGCCCTGTGCAAAACCATCATGGATGCCCATGGCGGAAAACTTGCAATTGACAGCAGCCCGGGGACGGGCACCACTGTTACCCTGTTGCTTCCATTGGAATAAAGGGTAATTATTTAAGCGGCTATCGGTCAGCTCATCCTCAAGACATATCAGGATATTTTGTTATGATATGTGCAAGTTCACCCCTGTCGCCGGCGTGAAAGGCCGGTGACAGTTCAGGATCAAAATGCCTGCCGGATTCTTCCCTGATCAATTCCAAAGCCTTGTCAATGGGACAGAGATTGCAAGCCCCTGAGGATTTTGAAATACCGGGCAACAAATATAGCCGGAACCATGATGCAGTGGATCGCCGTTAGGACCAGTCTCAAATTAAAACCACACAGGTAGTTGGCGTGGCATTCACTTGGGATGGTTAATTTTGTACCGGAAGATTTAATTTTGACGCCACGCCTTACCCATTGACCGGGCAGGCTGTGTTAAAAAAAAACGATAACCGGACGCTACCGGTTATGTTACAATCAGCCCCATGAAAAGAACAATTGAATTACTGGCGCCCGGCGGAGATGTTGATTGCATAAAAGCCGCCATTTTAGCCGGGGCAGATGCCATATACTGCGGTCTGAATAAATTTAATGCCAGAAACCGGGCAACCAATATAGATGTTGAAGATTTAAACGGCATATTAAGACTTGCCCATAAACATGATTGTAAGATTTTCCTCACACTTAATATCCTGATTATGGGAAGTGAAGTTCCCTATCTGATACGCCTGCTGAATAAACTTGTCAACACGAGTCTCGATGGGGTAATTGTTCAGGATTTAGGACTGTTTTATCTATTATCAACCTATTTTAAAGGCCTTGATATCCATGCGTCCACCCAGCTGAACACCCATAATGAAGGCCAGATAAAATTTTTAAAAAAACTGACCGCCACCCGGGTTAATCTGCCAAGGGAGTTAAATATCCGCGAGATAAAAACCTTGAGTTCGTTTGGGATAAAAAACGATGTCTTAACAGAGGTCTTTATCCATGGGTCCTATTGTCTCTCTTTTTCAGGCCTTTGCTACATCAGCTCTGTTCATGGAGGGAACTCGGGAAACCGCGGCAGATGCAGTCAACCCTGCCGAGATAGATATTTAACCACGCCTGAGGGCAAAAACTTTCCCCTTAACCTGAAAGACAATAGTGCATACTCCGATCTAAGACAATTGGCGGATGCAGGGGTTGCCTCCTTAAAGATTGAAGGAAGAATAAAGAAGTTTGACTATGTATTTACAGTGGTCAATTGCTGGAAAAAACAACTTCAACGACTTTATGATGGAGACAAATTAAGCCATGATTATGATGATCTTTATCAGGTCTTTAACCGGGACTTTTCAAATGCCTATCTAACGGGAAATATAGATAAAGATATGTTTATTGATAATCCCAAAGATTATTCAATTAACCAGTTTTCTCTGGATGATTCGGCCAATAAAAAATTTAGCAAAGACGAAACCGCGTATTATGAAGAAAAAGATAGAATCAACGCCACCCTCAGAAGCAAGATCAAACAATTAAGTATAGCTAAGGCCCCGTTAACGCTTATAGTTTCAGGAAAACTGGATACGCCTTTAACGATATCTGTAAAAACCCCGGACACCTCATTTGTTGTCCATTCAAAATTGACGCTTTCCCAAAAAGATGCGACCAGCACTGCCGGAGGTCTGAGTCACACGATTCTGACAGAAAGACTCAGCAACCTCACCAATACGGGATATTATATTAAAGAGATAGATGTAGAAAATCTTCAAACGGATCTCTTTATCTCTTTCAAAGCGCTTTCCTCAATCCAAAAAAGAATCATAGCCGTCTTAAATGACGCAAAAGAGGTGATACCTCCCATTGATGTTCCCTTTTTAAAAAAGGAAAAACCGGTTCAAAAAAAGCCTGTTCTTTCGGTCTTAATCTCCTCTCAAAAAGATGTGTACCTTTGCAATGAGGGTTCTGCCGATATTTTTTTCCAGCTTCCCAATTGTTTTAAGGACAGGCTTTCCGAGTTTATTACACTTTTCAAAGAGAACAAAAACTTAATCCCCTGGTTCCCGTCAGTTTTAATCGGAGACGACTATGCTGCAGCCGGGGAACTCCTTGAACAGGTGCGGCCGAAACGGTTAGTAACCAACAATACAGGAATTGCCTATGAAGCGTATCAGCGGGGAATTTCCTGGGTGGCAGGACCCTATATGAATATTGTTAATTCATTCAGCCTTTTATGTTTAAAAGAAAA
>PIVQ01000832.1 GCA_003354055.1 Desulfobacteraceae bacterium
GAACGGGTATTGGTGGGGGTGATATCTGGTGTTGCAGCGCCTTCCAGTTGTGATATGACCAGAGGCAGGTTGTGGCCGGGAATCCCACCCTGGCCGGGGCCTAGCCCGAAGCCGCCGAACCGTTTGACCAGTTCAGGTTTATCAAAGCCCTGGTCCATGGACTGGCGTACACTTTTGACCGTGCCGTCTTCATCAAAACAGACAAAGGATTTCCTGCCCAGTCCGATGGCCGGATGAAAGGCTGTTGTATTGCCCTTGGCAGGACCTGGAAGATCTGCCAGCCTGGCTTCCAGAGCGGTTACGGCATCTGCTGTCCCGGAAGCACCGGTAGCGCCAGCGTCCCAGGCCGCATTAAGCCCTGCCAGACGGCCGCCTTCTTCTAGGGCCTCCGGGCTTTGGAATCCCAGTATCCTGCCGGCGGCATGCACGCCGGGCGGCAGTTCCTTGGGCAGGAAGAAGCCGGTATGGGCATCATATGTCATTTTTGTCCCTACGGTATTAAACGGCCCGGTGACCGGTGTCAGACCGGCAGAGGCTACCAGCAGATCACAGTCAAAGGCTTGGGATACAGTACCGTTGATTGTGGTCAGGCTGACTCTGGAAATCTGGCTGCTGCCCCTGGCTGCCGTTGCCATATAGCCCCTGAGCAGGGGAATGCCTTTCTCTTCCAGGGCTGCTGCCAATTCGGGATCCTGGCCGGCTGGTCGGGCATCTGCCACCGCCCCTATGGTCAGTCCAAGGCCTGCCAGGTCGGCAGCCGCCTCAAGGCCTAAGTCATCCCCCACGGAGAACACTGCATTTTTGCCGGGCAGGATGCCGTAGGTTCTGGCCAGCCGCCAGGCGCACCCGGTCTGCATGATGCCGGGCAGTTCGTTCTGCTCAAAGACCATCGGGCGTTCTATGACGCCTGTGGCCACCACCACGGACTTTGGCCGGATATGGATGTATTGCTGGTCGTAAGATCCACTGGTGTCCGCTGTCCTAAAGGCCGTGACCTGAATATCACCGGACAGGTCCAGAAGAGATGTCCGGGTGAACACCCGGATCCGGTCATGGGCTTCCACCTGCCCCGCCAGTTTCTGTGCGTGATCGTGGAGAGATCTACCGCCGAACTCCCTTTCCCGCCAGTCAAAATGTCCTCCCAGCCATGCCCGGCCTTCTATGAGAATTACCCTCAAACCCTGTTCTGCAGCTGCCAGGGCTGCGGCCATACCGGCCGGGCCGCCGCCGATGACGCAGACATCAGTGGACGGGTAGATATCCGTGAACCGGCCTTGTATGGGGGCATTCGTGTCCAGAACACCGGTGCCGGCCATTTTTCGGATAAACCGGCTGGCCAGGGGCCAGGCAAAGGCGGGTTTGTGAAATTTGCGGTAGTAGAAACCGGCCGGCATGAAGCCGTCCATTCGGTTCATGAACCGGAACTTGTCTTTTTCCACAGGTCCCCAGGAGTTCTGGGGCATAACCCTATCCCCTTCCGTCAAAGGGGTGGTTTCCGAACGGACGTTGCACTCCCGGTTCAGATGAACCAGGGTATTGGCGCTTTCCCCGTCCAGGCTGTAAAGTCCTCTTGGGCGATGGTACTTCAGGCTGCGACCGAAAATTTTCACCCCGTTGGCGTACAGAGCAGAGGCCACGGTATCCCCGGCAAGGCCTTGCATAGACTGTCCCTGCCAGGAGAAGTTGAGGGGCTTTTGTGAATCGATTTTCATTGTTTTACTTTGGGGCAGACGCATTTATCCCTCCTTTACTTCTCGGTTGGTAAGGGTATCCCGAACGATCGCAAACCAGGATCCGCACCCTGCAGAATGGCACCACCACTCCTTCTGGGGACCGGCTTTTGTGGTTTGATAGACAACCTTGTTCACATACGCCCATTGGTTCAGGCGGCTTTGGTTTGACACCTGCCCCCTGTCCTCATTTCCAAATCGAAATTCTCCCAAGTCCCGTTTCCCGCAGACCGGACAGGTAATGGTATACGACATAAAACTTCTCCTTAATTGTTGGGCCCGTATGCATAGGCATAGGGGTTCTCGCCGTTGGATACAAAATTTTCAAAGCGCTTGAGGGAAAAGTTCTCCAGTACCTCTGGTTTGTTACCCTCTGCCATGTATTGGGCCATGTACTTGCCTGCCACAGGACCAGCCTTGAATCCGAAATAGCCCCAGCCCAGGTTCATAAACAGCCCCCCTATGGGATAATCCCCTTCGATGATCGGGGCGGAATCCGGGGTCATGTCTGCAAGGCCTGACCAGTGGCGCATGTACTTTACCCCCTGTAGGCAGGGCAGGATTTCCGTGAGCCCCTGGGTCAGGTGTTTGAGGTATTGCGGGGTAGTCTGGGTCGTGTAGTTGGGCCAGGGATCCATGTGGGCGCCTGCCGCAATCTCGCCTTTCAGGGTTTGGTTGGCATAGACCCAGTATGCGCCTGAGGCCACGATGGTATGGAGAAAAGGTTTTAAGGGTTGGGTCACACAGGCCTGGATGGTCAGGGTATGGAGGGGAAGGGCGATGCCCAGCTGGTAGGCCAGAAGATTGCCGTAGGCCCCGGCGCTGATCAATACCTTTGGTGTGTTTATGCGTCCTTGACTGGTCATGACACCGGTCACTCTGTCATTCTCAGTCAGGATCTCCTCCACTCCGATCTGTTGGTGAAGATGGACGCCTAACGCCGCCGCACCCTTGGCCAGGCCCCAGGTAACGCCGTCGTGGCGAAGAATACCGCCCGGTGCATGGTACATGCCCCCGATGATTGGATGGCGGATGTCCTCAGACATGTTCAGCTCCGGCACCAGCTCTTTTGTCTGCTGTTGATCCAGGATTTCGCTCTGGACCCCGCAGAACTTTGCCGTGCTCACGGAATTTCTGGCAACCGCAATATCGTCTTCCGAGTGAAGGACGTCCAGGATGCCGCAGTTATGGAACATCATGTTGAAGTCCAGGTCGTCCATGAGCTTCGGCCAGAGTTCCAGACCTTCCTTATAGAAGTGCACATTTTTCTGGGTGTGCTGGTTGGCCCGGACAATGGCGGTATTCCGGCAGGATCCGCCGTAACCGATATGGCGGCGTTC
>PIVQ01001681.1 GCA_003354055.1 Desulfobacteraceae bacterium
CACTATAACGTCGTTAAAAATTTTTTATTTAGAACAACTAGATACAAAAATTTTTGCCTAGTTCTAGCGTAATTTTCTTAACGTTAAATAGACCCCATATATAAGCAGATTGGTATAAAGGCGTTCTTTCGTAAATTTATCAAGCCTTGAAACTTAAATAAGTGACCTCATACCAGTAGTAAGGTCGCCGATTTTTAAGTGGCAGTCGTAATAATAAGTAAAAGGTGTATTTCGTAAAACTATAGGGCGTGTTGATCTTTGGTTGTTGAATTTGCAGTAGTAAGTTTGGTTTTTAGGCAAGGCAGAGCCTATGTAGTGCGGTTGTTCCCCATAAATAGGCGATAACGCAGCATAAATGCCAAATATGCACTGCCCTTTGGGTTCTTCTAGGGACGATTAACTCTTTGTTGCTCGGTTTTTACTTAGCCCACTAGGTTACAAACCTCGCGCAGCGATTTAATCGCCCCTAGATTGAACAAATTTCAATCCACAAAGGACAACACGCCCTAGTGAAGTTTGTATTTCAAAACCGATTATTTTATAAGGATAAACCATGAAAAAACGTGTAGTAGAAATGCCAGAGCTCGGTATGGGGACATTCCGCTTAGAGGGCGACACAGCCTACAACTCAGTAAAAATGGCGCTCGAAGTTGGTTTTCGCCATATTGATACCGCACAAATTTATGGCAACGAAGAGCAAGTAGGTCAAGCCATAAAAGATAGTAATATTCCGCGCAGTGA
>PIVQ01001682.1 GCA_003354055.1 Desulfobacteraceae bacterium
TATCGAGAATATGCTTTCATGGCGCCATTCGGGTTTCAATGTTTATATTGGGGACAGAATTTATTTCGATGACAAAGCCAGCCTCGGCAATCTTGCCCGGTACATTATCCGGGCCTGTTTTTCCCAGGAACGCATGGTTTATATACCAGCGGAAGTTTCCGATGACGGTACCGCCAAGGTCGTCTATACATCAAAAGACCGGAAGTTCAGGAAAACTTTCAACGCACTGGACTGGCTGGCCAGGCTGGTGACGCATATTCCCGGCCGATATGAGCAGACGGTCCGTTACTATGGTTATTATTCGAACAAATCTCGGGGGATGAGGAAAAAGGCGGAGACGGATGATGACATTCCTGCTGTTATTCCAAATGAAATGTCATCCAAAGAATCCCGACAGAACTGGGCAAGGCTGATCCAGAAAATTTATGAGGTGGACCCGCTTATCTGCCCGAAATGCTGGGGGCAGATGCACATCATCAGCTTTATTGAAGAACTTGACATCATCGAAAAAATACTACGCCATCTTGGACTTTGGGATATCCGAAACCATGATCCACCTCAACCTGTCACTTCCGACTCTATTCTTGATTTGGTTTACGACTTTTCCGATTCTCAAATCCCGGCAACCGACTACTGGAATTAATTTTTTTTAGTGTTTTGCGGGGTTTTCGGTGAGGTCTGTCCAAAATCAGCCTAAAAGATAGATCCTCCCCCCTTTTTCGATGAATACAACCTGAGGTT
>PIVQ01001683.1 GCA_003354055.1 Desulfobacteraceae bacterium
ATTATCCAATTTTCTATACCAGATTTCATTGATTCAATAGTTTTGGTTTATTAGGAATTATACTATCTTTAATATTATTTATATTCAGTTGCTTTCATTTCGTCATTATAATTTAAGGATGATCAATAGATGGATTAATAACAATATTATTAAATGGACAACTATTTTTGATAATCACTTTTAATAGCTATGTCATCAAGTATATCATGTTATAAAGGGTTAGATTATTTCTATTCTTGCCATTATTTAGGATTAGTATATTATTAATATTTATAGCATTTACTCAATTAACCATCAAAAATACATCAATCATCTCATTATTATTGGATCTCATAATCTATTATCAATTATTATGTTATTCACTATTTTTATTATTGTGTTTTATTAAAGAACCATTAATCGTATTGAATTTATAGATACACATATAGTTAAATATAGTGTTAATGGTATAATTATTAGATAAACTTGGATTAAATTCAGAGATTCCATTTTAACATTAAGCAAAAGGTACAGTGAGTTCTTCTATTGTACAAGATGTATTTTATTAATTCAACCTACAAAAGTACAGAAATCAAGGAAATCATCATTATCCATATTAAGATTACATATATTTCTATTATATCTTCTAATCTTTTAAAAGTAAATATATAAATCTAATATTAATGGCCATTTTTAATGGACCATTTTATTAAGAATATATTAATTAGTTATTTTTTAAAAATCAAATAAAAAATAACATA
>PIVQ01000132.1 GCA_003354055.1 Desulfobacteraceae bacterium
TATTCCGGGGGTAAAAGGTGTGGGCCCCAAAACCGCCATCAAACTGGTGGCGGAGTTCGGCTCCATACAGGGAATATATGAGCACCTTGATGACCTGAAAAAAAAGAAAAAACTCCATGAGAACCTCTCTGCCAGCCAGGAGATTGTAAACTTGAGCCGGGACCTTGCTACCATCGACCGGGAGGTTGAGGTCAAAAAAGATATAGAAGCGTTCAAGCTTACGGCCTTTGACACCCACAAAGCCTTTGAACTGTTCCAGAACTTTGAGTTCAAAAACCTGGCAACGGAATTTGCAAAAAAGGCCGACAAGTCTAAAAAAATATACAAACTGATCACCGGAATCAATGAACTTGAAAAACTGGCCCACGTCCTTGAAAACAAGGGAATGTTTGCCGTGGATACGGAAACTACCTCTATAAACCCCACGGAAGCGGATCTGGTGGGTATCTCATTTTCCTATATGGAGGACAGCGGATTTTATATCCCCGTCACCCATACTGGGGTCGGAGACCTTGAACTGCCGACAAAGGAAGATATCCTGAGGATCTTCAAGCCGCTGCTTGAAAATCCTGCGATCCACAAGGTGGGTCAGAACATCAAGTATGACTATATTGTCCTGGCCAGGTACGGGATCACCCTTGAGGGTATTGTCTTTGACACCATGATCGCCTCTCACCTTCTCAACCCGGGTACCCGGGGGCACGGTCTGGACCGGATTGCCATGAACCTGTTCGGATATAAGATGATTTCCTATGAGGAAGTGGCAGGCAAGGGCAAGAACCAGATCGGATTTGCCGAGGTACCCGTTAAACTGGCCGCCGATTATGCGGCTGAGGATGCAGACATCACCTTTATGGCCTATGAAGAGCTAAAAAAACAGATCCAGGACAAGGGACTGATGCCCCTGATGGAAACCATTGAAGTGCCTTTGCTATCCGTTTTAGCCCGGATGGAAATGGCAGGGATCCGTGTGGATGCAACGGAACTCTTCCGGATGTCACAGGACTTTGAAACCGAGATAAGAGCCCTTGAAAAGGAAATCTACGAGCTGGCCGGAGAAACATTTAACATCAACTCCTCCCAGCAACTGGGTGTGATTCTCTTTGAAAAGCTGGAGTTGAAGGCCGTCAAAAAAACCAAGAAAAAAACCGGATATTCCACAGATGTCGAGGTGTTGACCAAACTTGCTGAAACCCATGAACTGCCGGAAAAATTATTGAGGTACAGAACCCTGGCCAAACTGAAATCCACCTATGTAGATGCCCTGTCCCAGCTGGTTCACCCGGATACCGGAAGGATACACACCTCCTTCAACCAGACCGTCACCGTGACAGGAAGGTTGTCCTCTTCCAAACCAAACCTGCAGAACATTCCCATTCGCAAACCCGAGGGCAAACAGATCAGACGGGCCTTTATCCCGGCTGAGGGGTGCACCCTGGTGTCTGCGGATTATTCCCAGATCGAACTTCGCCTGCTGGCCCATTGTGCTGACGATGCCATTCTCATTGAATCCTTTAACGATGATGAAGATATCCATACCCGTACGGCCCTGGAGGTTTTTGAGGTGTTACCCGGTCTGGTAACGGATGAGCTTCGAAGCCAGGCCAAGGCCATCAACTTCGGTATTGTGTACGGCATGAGCGCCTTTAGGCTGTCCAAAGAACTGGGCATCAGCCGGAAAATGGCACAAGCCTACATTGATAGCTACTTCAACCGGTATTCCGGGGTAAAGGCATATATCGACAATACCATTGAAGAGACAAAGAAAACATGTGAAGTGACCACCCTGTTCGGGCGAAAACGGCGGCTGGATGATATCCGGTCCTCCAATGCAAACCTGAGGAATTTTGCCCAGCGGGCTGCTATCAACACCCCCATCCAGGGGTCTGCGGCCGACCTGATCAAAATGGCCATGATCAAAATGGAGAAAGCTCTGATCAAAGAAGGTATGGCCTCAAAAATGCTTTTATCCGTCCATGATGAGATTATCTTTGAAACCCCTCATGAAGAAAAAGACCGGCTTCTGACTCTGGCCAAAGAGATTATGGAAAATATAGCCCCCCTGAAAGTACCCCTGAAGGTCAATTTCGGATTCGGGGACAATTGGGCCAGTGCAGACCATTAAATAAGGATCGGCTCCAAAAATACTTGATCTTTTGTTTTCAAAATACCCAGTCTTTTAAGGGGTTTTGGAAACAAGTTTCTGCCCTTTAGGGTATTTAGATCAAGTTATTTTGTAACGATTCCTAAAGCAAAGGAAGTTATTGTGACACAAGAGCGCATCGGGCTTGTCATCAAAGATGAAGAATATGCCCAGGATAAAGCCCGGGATCTGATCGAGCAACTTGGAGACCGGTGTCTGGTCATCGACACCCAGGCCGCAAAAAAGACCCCCATTCCAAGAGATTTGGTCTGCATTGTGGTATTGGGCGGAGACGGCACCTTTTTAAGTGTGGCCCGGCATATTGAAAATCTGGGTATCCCGCTCATGGGGGTAAAATTCGGGGAGGTCGGCTTTCTGGCAGAAACCACTGAAGAGCACTTGCACGACGCTATTGAAGCGGTATTCAAGGGGGAGTATATTATCCGGGAACGACGACGGCTGGATATCAAGGTGATCCGGGACGGCAAGCTTATCATCGACGTTGATGTGCTCAATGATGCCGTGATCAACAAGACTGCTCTATCCAGGCTTGCCTCATGCGCCGTATACCTGGATGATGTATACCTGACGACCTACAGGGCAGACGGACTGATTGTGGCCACCCCAACTGGATCAACAGCCTATTCCCTGGCGGCAGGCGGCCCAGTGGTTCATCCGTCCGTACCCTCCATCATTCTAACCCCCATCTGCCCGTTCACATTAACAAACCGGCCCCTGCTCATTCCGGACCACACCCGGGTTGAGATCCGCTTAGAAGGCAGTCCCGAGGATATGATCCTTACCCTGGACGGCCAGGAGGGATTTGAAATGGATCCGGGGGACAAGATTTTTGTTAAAAAGAGCCGTAACGATATCCGGATGATTTCATTTGAGAATGATTCTTATTTTCAAGTGCTGAAAACAAGACTTCACTGGAGTGGGGGGCGAAGCTGAGATCAGCAGACGCTATCGCTGCTATCGCTGCTATCGCTGCTGTTCCCAAAGGGTAGAATTTCTCCCCGGTGTTGCCAAAGAAAGAGGCAACACCGGGGTTTTATTTTAGACTGTCTCTTTTTCTTTCTGGAGCTATTCCGCCGGGTCTGTATCAACCAATGAGACCATTTCTTTAGCTAACCTGCGCAGGGTTTCAGCATTCTGATCCACGGCACCGGCACCAGTTTCAACTGACTTGGCTTGGGTCGCAAGTTCGACAATATCACCGGCCACCTGTGCCAGGTTTTCATCATTTTCACCGGTCATCTGGTTGGCGCGGGAGAACCCTTCCGAGGCTTCCTGGATATTTCTGGACACCTCCGTGGTGGCGGCAGACTGTTCCTGAACCGCCTGGGCAATACCCTCCACACTGGAATTGGCATCCCGCACAATCCCTGCAATGGAACTCATCTCCCCTGCAGTGTTCCGGGTTGACTCCTGAATTTCCTTGACCTGACGGCTGATTTCACTGGCAGATCCTGAGGTCTGAACCGCCAGTTCCTTGATTTCAGTGGCTACAACGGCAAAGCCCTTACCGGCTTCCCCGGCCCGAGCGGCCTCAATAGTAGCATTCAGGGCCAGCAGGTTGATCTGTTCAGAGATGTCTCCGATGGCCTCGGTAATCTTGTTAATAGCTGTGGCAGATTCGGCAAGTCCTGTCATCTGCTCCATGGCAGCTTCACTCTGTACTACGGCACGGCTGGTAATCTCCTGGGTATTTTCCGCACTCTGGGAAATATCGGCTATGGTGGCAGTCATCTCTTCGGTGGCAGAGGCAATATTTGAAAAATTATCCGTGGTCTGGGTCATCAACTCAACCATGATATGGGAGTTGTCCGTGACTTGCCCTGCAATTCCTGAGACCTGAGACAGACGCTCTGTAATCCGGGTGGCATTCTGAGTCATTTCGCCTGAAAACCCGCTCAAATTCCTTGAGGTATTGTTCAACTCTTCGGCATTGCCATGGACCCCTTTGAATACCCGTTCCATGGTACGAGTGTCCCTGGAAATCTTTTCATTGGACGCCATGGAATCCCAGTACCAGACATAGTTGTCCTTGGACATACGGATAAACATAAACATGGAAAATGCGCAGAGAATCCCCATGCCGATGCCCAATGAGGTCCCGTTATAAAATCCCCATATAGTGATAGGCAGGAGCATGATCAGGGTAAAATTTCTGGACAATCCCTGGTGGGGTCCAAGAGAGGACGTGGCACCGGCTGCCAGACCGCAGTTGATAACCAGGGTAAACATAAAGGGCCACTCCAAAGGATAATACACAGCCATAAGCAGGCCGAACACGCCCCAAAGCACACCTGAGAAAAAATTCATGGTCATGAAGATAGCTATCCAGCGCTCCGGGGCCTGGTCATAGAGTCCGGGAATCTTTTTGGCCAGAATCATGCGAAGGGCGGAGAGAACAAAAATGGCAACCCCGAATCCGACCAGAACCATGGGATGGTCTGTTTTCATGGGTGTGATGATGGCAAGAAATACAAAAAGAGCAAAATGTGCCACCACCGAAGTTAATGACCGTTTGGCCAGATCCATGATCTGTTCTTTCTTAAAACGTGAGACCAAATTCGGATCGACTGCTTTTCCCATAAAAATCTCCTTTTCGATAAAAAAACACAAACTCACTAAAAGAATAGCGTTCACTAAGTTTCACAAAATTAAGGAACAAGTCAAGGAAAAATTAGAATTACAACAAACGAACCAGAAAAAAAAGGCCGCCAGGAAAATACATCCCAAGCGGCCTTAACACACCCCCAGAGGGGTGATCACGAGTGTAAAATCTTAATAATTTTTATCCGCGTATTCCACCCAGCCCCCGGTTTGGACAAGGGTTTTGTCAAACTCTGAGATTTTAAAATCCAGAGTCAGGGTCTGCCCGCCCGCAGAGGCTGTGATAACACCGGCCTCTAAATCAACTGAGAGTTGAGCCGTAGTATCACGGCACAGGTCAAACAGTGACTGAATATCAGGCTCCGGCAAATCAATGGCCATCATTCCGCAGTTAAACATGTTCTGCCTGAAAATCCGAGCAAAACTTGTGCCAATCACCACATTGATGCCGTTCTCCTCAAGAGCCCAGGGTGCATGCTCACGGGAAGACCCGCAGCCGAAATTGTCCCGGGTCACGATGACCGAGATATCGTCAAGATCCGTTGCCGGGTTAAACCCATCCATTTTAAGATCTTCCAGTAAATGGGGTTTCATGGCGCTTTTTTCGATTTCCGTCAGATATCTGGCCGGGATGATCTCATCGGTATTGATATCAGCGCGATCCAGACAGAGGATGTTTCCTTTAAATGTTTTCATATGGCCTCCTAATTGCTAAACAGCTCTGAATTTGCGATTTCACCTTGAATGGCAGTAGCTGCTGCCGTGGCCGGACTCATGAGATGCACCATGCCGCCCTTGCCCATACGGCCGTTAAAATTCCGGTTGGTGGTGGCGGCTGCCACTTCACCATCGGCCAGCACACCGTTGCTCATGCCCAGACAGGCCCCGCAGGTAGGATTGGTCACACAAAACCCCGCATCCATAAAAATTTTGATCAGTCCCTCATCCAGAGCTGCGGAAAAAATATCCGGAGTGGCCGGAGAGACAATGCCCCTGACCCGGCCTGAGATTTTCTTTCCCTCTAAGACCCGGGCTGCCACCCTCAAATCTTCAAGGCGACCGTTGGTGCAGGAACCGATATAGACCTGATCCACCGGGGTATTGCCCATTTGCGCCACCGGTTTAACATTGTCAGGCTTGAACCCGAAGGTGACCTGCGGTTCAAGAGAGGACACGTCAATTGTGCGGGTTTGCGCATATACCGCATCTTCATCAGAGCAGTACTTTGAATACTGGGCCAGGGCCGCTTCAGGACTTTCAAACTCATCTTTTATAAAGGGCCAGAGATATTCCACAGTAGTCATGTCCGGCAGGCAGATACCTGATGTAGCACCGGCTTCAACAGCCATATTGGACAGGGTCATTCTCTGGTCCATATTCATCTTGTCCACAACAGGCCCTGAGAATTCAATTACCATATTTGTGGCCCCGTTTACGGTAATCTGGCGGATCACCTCAAGGATGATGTCCTTGGCGTAGACGCCGGGCCGAAGCTCGCCTGTGATTTCAATACGGTATGTTTCAGGTTTTTTAAATGTGCATACCCCTTTTAGAATGCCCACTTCAAGATCAGTGGTGCCAACCCCTGCGGCAAAGGCGCCGAATGCACCGTGGGTGCAGGTGTGTGAATCCCCCATAATAATGGTGAACCCGGGACGGACAAAGCCTTTTTCCGGAAAAATGGCATGGCAGACCCCGTTATTGCCTATGTCAAAGAAATCCTTGATATTATGGCGATGGGCCCATTCCCTTAGAATCTTTCCCTGCATGGCCGTTTTGGAATCCTTGGCCGGGGTGACGTGGTCTATGACCGCCTTGATTTTGTCCGGATCAAACACCCTGTCTTTTCCCCTGGCCACCAGATCCTGAATGGCTGTGGGCGTGGTAATTTCATGGCAGAACACCCGGTCCAGCCGCAAGACACTGACATCCCCGAAAGGTTCATCAACCAGGTGGGTGTCAAAAATTTTTTCTGCAATTGTTTTTCCCATAAGGACCTCCTTAAAAAAATCAGGCATTTTTGGCGCCAAAATAATCTTCACCATCTGCCGGGGTTACAATCCAATAGGCCTGAAAAATATCATCTCCGTTATTTTTAATGACATGGGGAATCTGGGAGAAAAAAGAGAGGGTGTCTCCGGCCTGAACATCATAGGTTTCCCCACCGTAGATCAATTGGGCCTGTCCTGAAATAATGATGCCCAGTTCCCGGCCCAGATGGCCGTCATCCGTGTCTCCCCGTTTCTGCCCCGGCGAAAGTTCCAGAAAAAAGGCATTGAAAGAATGACTTCCCTTGGCCTGGCTTTCTCCGCAGAGGGTTTCATATTTAAACCCTTTACGCTGATAAATCTTACGCTGATCTTTTTTGATAATTTCCACCCGGGTCATTGTCTCATAATCTTTGAAGAACTTATTGGGTGGTACCCCGTAAACCTCCAGCAATTGAAGCAGTGTATCCAGAGAGGGAGAAATCCGGTTGCGCTCAATCTGGGACAGCAGGCTTGAGCTGACCCCTGCCTTTGATGCCACTTCCTTGATGGTTAGATTCTGTGAACTCCGGATGGCCCGTAACAAGGGGCCCAGTTTTGTTTTCATATTGCCACCGATTAAGTATAGTTAATTTCAGTTTAATAATACTGAATTATTATTTCTTGTCAACAGGTTTTTCTCCTTGACCTTTGGCTGGCCGGATATTAAAAATCATAGAGGAGGAACTCCCCATGACATTTTCGGAAGACAGCAGCCTTGAGAATAAGACAGGTGAGGTGCAATGCCAGAGTGCATTGGTCACCCGCATTGCTCTGTTTCTCAACTATTTGAACAGAAAAAATTTCCAAAACCTGCTCCGTGATGTCCATGGGCGAACACTGCCCTCAGAAGGTGATCTTCTGAAACTCATGATTGCCAAACGGTATATCAACCCCAATGATGTACCGGCCCTGAAAAAAACCTGCCTCAGCTTTGCCAGAGCCCAGGAAGATACCCGGTTCGGGTCACTTTGCATCCAGTTTGAATTTCTGACCCAGAGCAATTTAAACCTGGCTCTGGAAGAACAGAAAAATCTTTCAGACAACGGAAGGACTGTATTCTTAGGAGACCTGCTTATGGAGGCGGGCATGCTGTCGGATCGCCAGCAAAAACTCATCCTCCAAAAACAGAAAATGGACCTTGACTTCAAAGAGACTGTTACTGGATTTGCTGCAAATACCAGAGAATTTCGAGAAAGAGACATTGTCATTTATGTACCGGAAGACGGGCTTTTAGCCTATATGGTTAAAACGGAAAACTGTGATCCTGACCTCTCCCTGTCAGACCTGCAGGACATCATTGAACAAACCGGTATTATTTACGGGATAACAGATGATGACGCCTTGAAAACTTTTTTGAAGACCGAACAATCCCCTGATAACCGGTTTGAATTCGCCAAGGGACTTGCACCGCTTCCGGGTACGGATGCCAGGATCTTTTATCTGTTTGAACAAAATTACCTGTCTGCGGGCGAGGTGACCCAAAACGGATCCATTGATTACAAGAACAGAGGAGAGATTCCCTTTGTATCGGATCAGGCGATTCTGGCGGAAAAAATACCTGCCAAATCAGGAAGAGACGGGGTTAATGTATTCGGGGGGGTGGTGGAGGCTGAGCCCCCCATAGACATAGACATCATCTGTGGCAAAGGTGTGGCCCTGTCCGAGGACAAACTTAAGGCCTATGCCAATGTTGAAGGATACCCCAAACTAAGCCAGGAAGGGACCCTTTCAGTCTCTGATGCCCATGTGATCAGGGGTGATGTGGATTACACCACAGGGCATGTTAAATTCAATAGAAACGTTTTTATTACCGGAGCCATAAAAGACGGATTCAAGGTCGAGGCAAAAGATGTGGTGGTCAGGGCCGTGGATGGGGGAATCATACTCGCTCAGGGGGATGTGGCAGTTGCCAACGGCATCACAGATGCGTCAATTAAGGCGAAGGGCAGAGTCAGTGCCGGCTTTGTCCATAGATCCACCATTGCCTGTATGGGAGACATGGAGATCGATAAAGAGGTGGTGGAAAGTTCATTGATGCTTGAAGGGACCTTTGAAATGTCCGGAGGGAAAATGTATGCATCTACTGTCTCGGCCCGGGGCGGGGCCAGGATCTACCACATCGGATCGGAAAAATCACGCCCCTCAATCATTGTGGTGGGGGTCTCTCCTTATATGAAAACAGAACTTGGGTTTCTTAACCGGCAGATAGAAAAGAGCCAAAACTTATTTGACAACAAAAGTCTTGAAAAGACCGGGATGGAAGATAAATTGACCCATGTTAAAAAATCTCTTGACCAATTGAACCATGGCAATAGAACTAGCGATTATCCTGAGTATCTGAATCCTGAACAACACAATGCCGCAGTGACGGAACTCAGATCGAGAAGGCAACGCACAGAGAAAAAGGTCATCACCCTTACCCGTGAGTTGGATGAATTGACAAAAGACATCAAACACCTGGTCTCTGAGAAATTCGAACTAAAGAGTCAAAGCCAGACCAATCCGCCCAAACCCATTCTGGATGTGCGGGGCAGAATTTTAACAGGGACCCAGGTCAGAGGCCTTCATTCCGCAACTGTACTTGCCAGGGATCTTTCCCGGGTCAGGATCCTTGAAATGTCCTGTGCCAGTGATCAGGGAGGGGGCAGGCAGGTCTGGGAGATGGTAACCAACAGGTTATAAGGACTCGTTACAAAATAACTTGATCTAAATTGTTTCCAAAACCCCTTAAAATACTGGGTATTTTGAAAACAAAAGATCAAGTAATTTTGGAGCCGATCCTAAGCAAGGTAAAGCAAAGTATGACCGCTGTTATGATTCATCTTCATGCAGATAGGTAAGTTTTCCCTGGAGCTGATACTCCAGGAGAAAGGCATCAACCGCATCAACATCATCCAGTTCGACCGCCAGGTCATGGTTGACCTTTTCACTGTAATCCGTTTGTAAAATATTAGCCCGGAAGGATTTTAGCTGGCTTATAAAGGTATCATTCATGCCATAGGGCAATTCCACCTGAAAGGAAACGGTTTTCACCAGTTTAACAAGTGGTGCCTTCTCAATGGCGGCAAGCACTGATTGGGCATAGGCATCAATCAGCCCCCGGACCCCAAGCTTAACCCCTCCGTAGTGGCGGGTAACCACGGCTGCCACACAGGTCATACCATGGCTCTGAAGGGTGTTCAGCATGGGTCTTCCGGCCGTACCGGCAGGTTCCCCCGCATCTGAAGCATGGCTGATTTCCCCGCGGTCTCCCACCACATATGCCCAGCAATTGTGGGTAGCTGTTTTATTTTCCTTGGCCACCCGGGAAATAAAGTTTTTTGCCTCTTCCATGGTTTGGGCATATGCGAGAGAACAGATAAAGATGGAACGTTTGATCTTAATTTCAGCCTGTCTCACAGGGTCGGTCCCTGACAGACCAACGGAATAATAGTATTTTGCCTGATTCATAATCCGGGTATAATACAAAAAAGACCTTAAGGAAAGCTTTTGAAGCCCCGGACGGTCAGGCAGGTTCGTAAGGCCGGTATCTCCACGGTCCCTGCCGTTCGTGAAAAAATTGTGACTTTCCTGTAAATTTTCCATAATCCCGAAAAAAATCATAGTCGCCAACTGAATTGGCAAATAAATCCTCGATAAAGAGATTAAGGTAAATTTGTTGGCATTTTTTTTCATTTTATTGACGCTTTTAAGACCAAATAGAGATGGCATGGGATTTGCTCTGTTAACCTGTTCAAGATGCAGGTCCGTGTGACAAGCATTTTTTGAAAACAGCAAGTAAGGAACGAATTACAGGAGAAAAGGCCCCATGAGGATACCGGAATTCAGCAATCCCAAGAGGAGTAGAGGCGTACTTCAATTCAGGAATGCATTGGTCACCCGCATTGCACTGTTTTTAAACTATCTGAGCAAAAAAGACTTCCATAACCTGCTCACGGACGGCAAAGACCTTTCCATTTCCTCTGAAGGTGAACTCTTAAAATTTATGATCTCAAAAAAATATATTAACCCCATACATATTCAGGGCTTGAAAACCGCCTGTCTAAACTTTGCCAGAGTACAGGAAGATAACCGGTTCGGTGCCCTGTGTATTCAATTTGAATTTTTAACCCGAATCAACCTGAACCTGGTTCTGAATGAGCAAAAAAGGCTGATCGGAAACGGTCATCCGATTTTTTTGGGGGATTTACTTGTGGGAGCCGGAATGCTGTCGGAATGCCAAAAGAAACTCATCCTTCACAAACAGAAAATGGAGCAGAAATTAAAAAGAAGCGCCTCAGGATTCGGGCCCAATACCAAAACGTTTCAGGAAAAAGATATTGTCATTTATGTACCGGAAGACGGTCTCAACGCATTCATGGTCAAAACGGCAAGTTTTAATCCGAACCTTCCCCTGTCAGCTCTGAAGAGGCTAATTGAGCGCAACGACATTATATACGGCATTGCAAACGACAATTCCCTGAACAACTTTCTGAAGAGTAAACCGGCCAAGGGTACCCCCTTTGAGCTGGCCAGGGGTATTGCTCCTGTTCCGGGTACTGATGCCAACATCTTTTATTTATTCGACCGGGACTATCTGACGCCAGGTACGATCACCGAGTACGGAGCCATTGACTATAAAACCCGGGGGGAAATTCCTATTGTCGATCCACAAATGGTTATTGCAGAAAAAAAACCGGCCAAACCCGAAAAAGACGGGGTCAATGTTTTCGGAGACGTGGTCAAAGCTGCGGTTCCTAAGGATACGGACATCGTGCACGGAGACGGTGTAACACTGTCTGATGACAAACTCACGGCGTATGCAGCAATTAAAGGATATCCTGAACTGAATCGAACCGGCACACTGACTGTCTCAGAAGTCCATGTGATCCGTGGAGATGTGGATTATACCACAGGGCATGTCAAGTTTGATAAGAATGTCCATATCACCGGAACCATAAATGCCGGTTTCAAGGTAGAGGCCCAAAATGTGACAGCCGGTGCCGTGGACGGCGGCATCATTCGCGCCAAAGGGAACGTAATGGTTACCAATGGTATCACAGATGCGTCAATTAAGGCGGAAGGCGGCTTAATTGCCGGATTTGTCCACCGATCCACCATTGCCTGCATGGGAGATGTTGAAATCGGAAACGAAGTTGTAGAAAGTACCCTTCTGCTGGAAGGTTGCTTTGAAATGCCGCGGGGCAAAATGTTCGCCTCTTCAGTCTCTGCCAGAGGCGGGGCCAAAATCTACCATATCGGATCGGTAAAGGCACTTCCGTCCAGTATCATGGTTGGCATCTCTCCCCATACAACCCATGCACTTAAGTGCATAAATAAAAAACTCAAAGAGTGCCAGGTCCCTTTTCAAAATAAGACAATTGAAAGGTCCCGTCTGGAAAACAGACTGTCCGACGTTAACACCGCACTGACCCGATTGGCTCAAACCTGCAGAAGCAAAAGGGGGCAAAAAAATCACCTGAACCCTACCGCCTATGAAATTCGTGACCTTCAAGCAAAAAAGCAGGTCCTTATACGGAAAATAAACCAGGTGGATCATGAGTTGAATGAGATAAAAAAAGAAATTAAACAATGGGGTATGGAAAAATTAACCCTTAAGCAGCAAAACCGAACCAACCCCACAAGACCCTTTCTGGATGTCCAGGGACAGATTCTTTCAGGCACCCAGATAGGGGGGCCTCATTCCACCACCATACTGTCCCAGGATCTTGCCCGGGTAAAGCTCCTTGAAATGTTTCGTCCTGAAAACAGGGAAGCCGGCAAAACGGCATGGGAAATGATATCCACGCCGCTTTAGCGGCATTTCTAATAATTTAAATTTGCCACAACGGTCGTGGTTTATTCAGACAGAGGCGACACAGACTTCATCAACTGTTCATATCTGCCACTGGCCTTGAGTTTCTTAAGCCCCCGGTTAAACCGACGGCGCATATCATGACCCTCA
>PIVQ01000833.1 GCA_003354055.1 Desulfobacteraceae bacterium
TCTCACGATAAACTACCGGATTTTTCTTATTTTATGATGCCTGGCTGTTTTGCGGTTAGGTAAAGAAACGTAGGATTCTTGTTGGGATCTCAGGTGAAATTACGAGCTTCTTTAGAGATTGGCAACAAAACAGATTCATAAACAAAATAATTCATATGGCGAGTCAGTGCTTTCAAAATGCGGAATAATTTGCTTCTGTAATAATTGTGTGGATATTCGAATGTGGGCTTATTACGCAGATGGCCATAGAGGCATATGCATTTGCTTTAAATGCGAAAAGAGTCCTTTCTATGACAATAAGCTTTATGATGTCACTTATGATGACAATATAGTTGAATTTGAGATTGATTTAAAAGATATGGATAAAAATCTTTTTTTGCGCCAAGTATCAACAAAGGCTGAATGTTGGCAATATGAGGAAGAATATAGGCTTGTTAATCCTCCCACTAGTTTGCACGAATCGCACGGTTACGGTCTCAAACCATTTCCTTCTAATTTGATAGAAGGGATAATTTTTGGTTTAAAAACCTCACCAGAACATAAGAAAGAAATTAAAAATATCATCAATCATATTGATGGGCAAATAAATCTTTATCAAGTAGTTCCAGTTGAAGACCAGCTAAAAGTAAAGATTGTCGATTATGAATGATAAGTTTTGTCTAACATCATGCTTTAATCGGATTGGGTGTTAAACTTTATTTTCACACAAATTTCAAATCGAACAATTGTCAGCTATATTCTTTATAATATATAGATCACATTTTGCCAGATCTCAGAAATTTATTTTAAGGGTTTGAACTGTTGGAAAGTGTATCTCCAATATAGTTTAGTGGAAAATTTGTCCATTTGATTGAGCTTGGCCAAATATAATTGAATATTTCTTTACACAATTTTGAAACACTGATACTGATTCGCAGATCATTTTTTTAATCATTGCAGATAGGATAACATTCCAAATTACAGAATATCCAAATCAGCACATTTATTTGTTCTGTCACGAAAATAATGAATTTAAAAAGAGATGTAATAAACTTCAAAACGGCTATTGAATCCTCAAATCCATCTGCTCGGCCAATTGGATTAAGAGAGTTCCCTTTTGGTTCATGCAGTGATGCATCATTCATATTGGGATCTTATCTTAAACACCTTGGATATGGTGAGTTCAAGCATATATGTGGTCAAAGAGGGACACATGAAGATAACTCATGGACTACGCATGCTTGGCTCGAAAAGAATGATTTGATCATTGATATTACATGCAATCAGTTTGAAGAAGTGACTGAGGATCTCATTATTTCGGATTCGTCTATTTGGCATTTAAGTTTTTCAAGAGATTCATCAGAAATAGCAGACGTTTATTTGAGAGACGAAGGTGCATTGGTGGCACTTGCTCCATTTTATGAATATTTACTAAATAAAATGTAATTAAATATAAAATGTGTGTTCAGTGGAATTTTTCCAGCGCAAGAGCCTTCAAAATCCACTGACACTGAGGTTGGTCTTAGAGGTATTTAATGAAATGGCTTAAAAAGTTGCTGTTTTTTTTGTCGCAAAAAAAGACACAAGAACAGACTCAGAATATCCGAAAAATTGGCAGGCATATGATTGGAATCCAAAGTTTGAATATGTTTGGTCCGTTCACTGAATCGCCTAATGGTCAATATTTACTTGTCTTGCAAGATTCGGATCGAGAAAATGGTATAGGGGGTTGTCGACATTCAGGAAATGGAAAGTTTGCTCTGGTTAATGAGGGTCAGGTCCTTTTTCAAGGCGAGTGCGAACGTCCTACAGAAGGATCAGTTGCTGATAACGGAATTTTCATCGTATGTGATACCCTCTTTGGTGACAAATTGGCCTCCAAACTCTATGTGTATCGACCAAATGGTGAAAAGTGTTTTTCTTATTCATTCTCAGCCAATACGCTTAATACTGGGATCTCAGACAATGGCCAGCTTGTCGCTGTTCAACTTTGTAATAGCAAAAGTGACGAATCAAGCAAGCTCTTTTTGTTTGATATAAACAAGGCTCGAAAAATTTGTTGTTTTATTCCGCACACTGGTTGGGCCAATAAATATAAATTTTTGGAATCTGAAGGAATAATTCATCTTTGTTACAAAAATGACAGGAGATACCGTTATTCAATTAATGGAGAGTTTTTAGATTCAGATAAATATGAGAAAGAAAGAATTGAGGATGCTTCTTCAACAGATTTGGTTATGATCGTAAAAGAAAAAATCAAAATTACTTCTCATGAGTTTCTGCCATCCCTCCTCTTGTTACTTGATAAAGCATTAAAAGGAAACTTGTCTGAATATCATGATTACAGAGCATTAGCTTACCGTCTAAGAGGTGAGATTCATGATGCCTTAAATAATTATAATGAGGCAATTACAGCGTACAGAAAGGCCATTGAGATTGACCCAAAAATTGGAGTCAAGCGTAGACTTCAGAAATTAGAAAAAATCAACAACTAACATGCATCAGATTTCACCGGTGCATGTTAAAAGTTATAAACCAAAGGAGAAGCCAAATGGAGTTTGATGTAGAGAAATCAACAAAGAGAGTTGACGGAGAAACACCAATTCATAAGATTACTGTGAAAGATCTATCTCAAAAAATATTAACATTTTGGTACGTCAAGTCTAATGAAACACTTCCCGACTTTGACAGAATGAAACACATGAACTTAGCCCAGTTGATGCATGAAAAATCTACTATACTTAAGCCAGGAGGCTTTGAGTTTTTCCGAAGCGGAGTTAACGATTACCACCTTAAACATATCGGTGAAGGTGAGTACATCATAAAAGTGCTCAAATGAAAGTTTATATTTGACTTCGCAAAAGACGCGCCACAAATTATGGCAACGTTAAACTATATAGGCCAGAGACAGCTGTATAAGTCATCCTTCCAAAATAAAGTGTATAATATATATGTAGATTGTCGGGCTTCTATCCCAACAAAATGTCCGGCTATTTTGCCTCAGCCGGATAGAAGTAGGCCTGGCAGTTCTCACCACCAGGCCTAAGTAGACAGCTGTCTACCGCACTGAG
>PIVQ01001684.1 GCA_003354055.1 Desulfobacteraceae bacterium
GCAGCGGTGATCACGCCCTGGCCGCCTGAACCTGAAAATACCAGTCTTGAACGTTCCATTATGCTTTTCCTTTCATTGCTGTCTTGATAATCCCGTCATAGGCTTCGCAGTATTCGGGTTTGCTTGTATCTTCAACAAAGATACCCCTCTGGATAAGATCTGGATTCTTTTCCAGTTTTTTAGACCCGATTTTTACGGTATTGGCACGATAGCCTTCCATCATCTGAGCGGCATCCCCCTCCTTGTTTTTCCGACCGTAATAGGTGGGGCACTGGGAGAGAATTTCAACCACGGAAAAGCCTTTGTGCATGATGGCTTTTTTAATGTAGTCTTTGGCTTCCTTGGCATGGAATACCGTGGATCTTGCCACGAAAGTGGCGCCGGCACTTTTGGCCAGTTCCGCAATGTCAAACTCATTGTCAATGGTGGAGTAGGGAGCTGTTGTGGCTTTTTTGCCCGTACCTGACAGCGGTGAAAACTGGCCGCCGGTCATACCGTAGATCCGGTTGTTCATGACAATGGCAGTGATATCAATGTTCCGTCTGGCCGCATGGATAAAATGGTTACCGCCGATGGCAAGGGCATCTCCGTCACCCATGGGCACAATGGCCTTAAGGTGGGGACGGGACAGCTTGACGCCTGTGGCAAAGCTCAGAGCCCGGCCGTGGATGGTATGAAGAGAGTGAAAATCCACATATCCGGATATTCTGGAAGAGCATCCGATACCGGAGGTCATGA
>PIVQ01000133.1 GCA_003354055.1 Desulfobacteraceae bacterium
CCTGACAGGGACTGGAATCCAACATCCGCCGTACCGCCGTCGCCGGCAAAGGCCATCATGGTGATATCCCGGCCGATACGGTCGTAATATCTTTTGATCCCTGCGAGCATGGAAGAGGTATTGGTCAGAAGGGGATGAAAGGAGGGCACTTTTGTGGCGGTGACGCCGTTGACACCCACGGCGCCGACCCCTGCGGTACACCCTGGCGGGATCGCAAGAACGGTATTTGAACCGATTTTTCTCAAAGAATGTCTGAAAAGCAACTCCGTGTTGCACCCAAGACAGGCTGATATACCAGGTGCAACAAGATCTTCCATCTGCCCCATGGTGTTGTATATGTCATTGTTTTTAAGGAATGTCAGAGCGGCTTTTTCACCACAGGCCGTCACACAGGCAGGCTCGCCTTCGCATTGTTCACATTTCATGACCTTGCCGGTGAGGGTGTTGGCGGTTATACCCGCATAGGAACAGCTTAAGGTACATATTTTACATCCGATACAGGTATCGTCCTTGAGGGTAACACCCGTCTCAGGATCTTTGGAAAGTGCTCCTACAGGACAGTTTTGAACACATTCCGGTTCAGCGCACTGCCGGCACAAGGCCAGGCCGAATTGATCGTTTTCATCCTTTGCAATCTGAATCCGTGAATGGTCAATACCCCCCTCATCATCAAACTTGCCGGCACAGGCTTTCACACAATCATCACAGCCGTCGCACAGGTCCGGATAAAAAGCAATGGTCGCATAACTATTTCCCAAAACTCTATCTCCTTTATTTAAAATTGTTTAGAACAATTCCCTCATCAGTTGTCTGCCAACTTCAAGGGGGGCTTTTATGAACGCTTCTTTTCGCGAGGAAAGATCGGTTTTGTTCAGGATGAGCTGCTTTAAAATACCGGGATCCAGTTTGTAATTAATCGCGGAAACCCCTGTTAAGGCATTGTCTTGAAATACGAATTTCCAAAAGCAGTTATTTGACGGATCATCCGCCGGATTACTCGCCGGCTCTCCCGATGAATGGACATCAGATGTCTTGTTGGAAGAATAATCGACGATGTTTCCGATGGAAAAAGCGAAATTATCGAAAAAGCCAAAAGTATTCATATTAAGGTTTCCAAGATAATCGGTGACATAATCATCCTGGGCCATGTCCATACCGGCTGTTTTTCCCTGTTCTGCGGCACTGGGAATGGTGCCGCCGATGGCTTTCTTCTCAGAGAAAAAACCGGGTGCTGCTGCAACATCTCCGGCTGCCCATACATTGTCGGCTGAGGTTCGCAGCCGTTCATCCACAACAATGCCCTGTTCACAGTTAATCCCTGAACCTTTCAGGAAACCCGTATTCGGACGGATTCCCGCGGCAACAATCACAAGATCTGCGGATATTTCTTCGCCGTCAGTAAATGAAAGGACGGTCTGGCCGTTCTTTTTACTGGCGCAGGACACCTGTCTGCCGGTGAGAATGGTGATACCGTTAGCAAGAAAGACTTTCTCAATACGCAAGGATGCCTCAGCATCGAAATTGGTCGGCATGATCTGATCCAGGGTTTCAACAATGCTCACGTTAAGACCTGCCTTGGCAAGATTCTCAGCCGCGTGCATCCCGATAAAACCCGCCCCGATGACGACGGCAGAGTCTCCCTTGGACATACTCTTCCGGATCATTGTCGCATCTTCAAGAGTCCGGATGCAAAAACAATCCACCTCATCCAGGCCCGGTACCGGCGGTACCCAAGCGGCTGCGCCGGTTGCGATCAGCAATTTATCGTAATTGATCTGCCTGCTGTGGTTCAATAAAATCTGTTTTTTTGCGGTGTCAAGACCGGTTGCCCTGGCATCTTTAATTAAATTGATGTTCAGGTTTTTAAAATAATCTCTTTTCCTGATATCCATGAACCCCTTGCTGGTCTTACCGGCAATGACATAGGGCAATGCTGTTGGAGAATACAGATGATCCGGTTCCGCCGTCACAATGGTCAGGCTGGATTTCTGATCGTATCGCCGAATGGATTCAAGGGCGGAAAGTCCTGCATGGCTTGCACCTAAAATAAGATAGTTGGTTTCCATGATAAAGTCCTATTCATTAATCCATATTGTTGATTCAGGGACATCCCCGTTGAGAGCTTTTTTCGTAGTTTCGATGGTATCCTTGAAATCGTTGATGGTGATGTCGGCTCCGGCCAGTCCACCGATAAAGCTGACAGCCGGGATCCGTTCTTCCATTTGATACATCACACCTAAAAGCTCCTGGTACACGGGACCGCAGTTCCATCCGAAGCTGACTGACCGGTCAATAACGCCCACGGCCTTCACTTTGGAAACAGCCTTTAAGAGTTGAGCCTTGGGAAAGGGCCGCATGGTTTTAATTTTGATCAACCCGACTTTTTCTCCGGCATCCCGCATCTCATCAACGGCGTCTTTACCGGCGCCGGTCATGCCGCCAATGGTGACTATTGAGAAATCTGCATCCTCCAGCCGATATTCTTCCACTAAAGGTGCATAGCTTCTTCCTGTCAGCTTCCCCCATTCTTCGTGAACGCTGGTAATGACATCAAGGGCATTCTGCATTCCTTTGCAGGATCCTTTCCTGTACCGGACAAACCGAGAGGGCCCCACACCGCCGGCTCCACCGGTCAGGGGATCTACGCCCATGGGTTTTTCCGGATCAAGGGCAACATGCCAGTTGACATTTTTTTCGCCCAGGAACCCGTCCACCATGTCCTGGTCGGGTAACAGCACCTTTTCCACGCCGTAGGACTGGTAGTTTCCATCGTGACAGACATTGACAGGATTCATCACATCGCGGTCTTCCGCGATTCGGTAGGCCATGATCATTGTATCCAGAATTTCCTGGTTGGTTTCGCAATACATTTGAATCCAGCCGACTTCCCGAACGGTCATGGCATCCTGCTGTCCTCCCCACACACACTGGGGAGTAATCCCGTCCCGGGTTACAAGAGACATAACAATGGGAAGCCGCAGGGGAGGGGTTCTAAAATAGGGTTCGAACATAAAGGCAAGCCCTTGGCCGCAGGTGGCGGTAAACGTTCTGGCACCGGCTAAGCAGGCTCCCTGGAGGACTGACAATACACTGTGCTCTCCTTCAACATCCATCAAGTCTGCGTCTATAACGCCGTCAGCGACGAACTGGGCAATATACTCGGCAAGTGAGGATTGAGGGGTTATAGGATAAACCGCTACCATATCGGGTTTGGCTTTTGAAACGCCCCATGCAGCAGCCTCATTCCCATCGCAAACGATTGATTTACTCATATTTCGGTTTCCTCTTCCATTTTGATTGCATTATGGGGGCATTCAGCCGCACAAACTCCACAACCTTTACAGATATCAAGGTTTGCCTCAAACCATGTGGATTTTTCCTGGATGCACTGGGTTGGGCAATAAAGCCAGCAGGTCGCACATTTTACGCAATTTTTGCGCATGATAACCGGACGCATGGCCCGCCAGTCACCGGTTTTAAGAAATACGAATTTTGTTGCAATGGGGCAAAGGTCGTTGGGAATGGTTGAACTGTCAAAGGGAGGTTTGGATTGTTTAATCATTTAGATCCTCCTTGGTTAAGCTCTTGAATAACGGTTTTCTCATAGCCTTGGGTGACTGCTTCAATATTTTTGTCCAGGGCGGCATCCCTGAATGCTATGGATTCCATGGCTTTGTTAATTGATCCCACAGATACAAATCCTGTGGTTTTGGCAAACACGCCGAGCATGATGGTGTTTGTAATGGGTCTTCCGATGATGTCCATGGCAAGCCCGAAGGCGTCCACGACCCCGACCTTGGAGACGGAGTCCGGAATGGATAGCTGTGAGGCGTCCTTCTTGGTGGCTTGGATCAGCACGGCTTTGTCGTTGATCCCATTGAAAATATTTACTGATTTTGACAGGGTGGGGTCCAGGCAGACAATACAGTCCGGGGCGTAAATATTGGTGATCTGTCTGATTTCTTTATCCCCGAAACGAAGAAAGGCTTCAACCGGCGCACCACGCCTTTCAAACCCGAAAGAGGGGATTGCCTTTACAAAATGACCTTCTTCGGAAAGGGCTTTGGCCAGAATTTTTGAAGCCATAACGGCCCCTTGCCCACCCCGCCCATGAAAACGCATTTCAAACATGACACCTCCAGAAAATTTAATTTAAAGGTCTTGTAATTGTTTGTTTTTTTGAGTCTGTTCCTAAAATGCTCAGATCACACGAAAATGAGTTGCTATTTTTTGAGCTCATCCCATTTGTAATCAATGAGTTCAAGCAACACTCCGTTCATTTTTTTCGGATGGATAAAGGAAAATTCACAGTCACGAAACTGCCTTGCACCACCGATAAACGGATAGTCTTTTTCTTTCAGTTCATCCATGGATTGTCTTGTGTTATCAACGTTTAAACTGATGAGCATGACGCCTTCGCCTCTTTTTTCTATAAATTTAGCCACATCCCCGTCCGGTGTCGTGGATTCCATCAGTTCAAAACCAACTTGACCGACCCAGTATCGCGCAACTTTAATTTTTTCAGGCTCATCAATATAGGCATCGTCGGGTTCTGTTTTTCCAAGAACCGGTTCCCACACTTTTCGTGCTTCATCAAGATTTTTAACTGCGATACAAATGTGATCAATTTTATTAATTTCCAACCTTCACCTCCATAGATATACGCTGATTTCAATTCTATTTTACGGGCATGGCGCCTGGCGCCTAATGGGTGACTTGCAAAAGACTTGCCAAGAGTTATGTTGGTTCGAGTTCGTCTGTCAATTCAATGGGTTAGATGTGTAGGAAAGGGGGGCGTAATACAAAAAAGCCCAAACTCTTGAAAAACAGGAGTTTGGGCTTAATAAATGTCGATAATTTACTCTTGAAAAACAGGAGGTGTTCGGTTCAGCGCCTCGATATTCGAGAGAAAGTATCTACAACCTTTTTTTGCCCGTGTTTTTTCACGAGTGACTCGTAGGCCGTCATCAACTCTATTTGATTCTCAGCTTCCTGGGTTTGTTTTTCTACCGCCGTGACTTCCCTTTCCGAGTAAGTCAAACAGCCTCGTCCGCACATTTGGACACACATCGGCTCCTCAAGCGGGGGGATATCTTCACACATGTCGCACTTGAGAGGAAGACCTGAATCGGGTTCTTTGAACCAAGCCCTGGATGGGCAGGAAGCCGGACAGAGAGCGCATTCCGAATATTCCTTTCCGTCGATCACATAACGATTCCGGCCGCTACATTCGGTTTGGGCATAGTCGCCGGCCCGAACCGGCAACCACTGATCATTTCTTTCATCGATAACCACCTTGATCCGGGAGCGGGCCGGGTTAAAGCTGCTGTATTTCGGTTTGGCGTGAAATGCAGCACAGGCCTTTTCACAGGCGCGGCATCCGTTGCATTTGCTCAGGTCTACGTTTATTTCTTTGATTATTATTTTTGCCGGTTTACTCATCGTTTCTTTACCTCCCGGACTATTTATTCTTGTCAATGTACTCAGTCAGAGTGAAATTTTCAGCTTTACGGAAAGTCACTTGGGCATCCTTCGGCCTTCCTTCTGAGTAACATGATTGATCCTTGTAGCAGATATCTTCATCTCCTTTAATGAGTCCCTTTTTGACCAGTTCTTCGGCAACGTCATCCAAGCCTAATTTATCCAGCGTTTTTTTGGTAGGAACGCCTTCGTTGGTCCACCCTTTGAATGTGTAGTAGTCGCTTAGAAGCTGCTGCTCGTTTGCAGGCTCCCTTTTCTTCCAGTGATCTTTCGGCGGCTTTTCATCGGCTCTTTTCAATCCGCGACTCATATTGACCGCCCTGACAAGGTTTCTGTTTCTTCTGGCTACCTGCCACAAGCCATCGGCGTTCATTTCGATTCCGGTCGCCAATTTGAGGAAAGTGGGTATGTTGTAGATGTTGTATGCGGAACCGCCACCGAATTGACCTCTAAATGATGAACAGAAGGCACAAAGGCCAAGGGCGTCATCTACGTAGTGCATGGTTTCGTTCCAATCACAAATATTAATAGCCGCTTCAAATGACGGATGGGTGCGCGGTTCCCATTCCTTGAAAAATTTTTTAAACCTCTCGGGTGCCGACATCCATTCGTCGGTAAATGCCTTTCTCTCCGCAGGGTCTTTAATCGGATCCTGCGGATAAGAGCCCTCGGTCTGATTAATCGCCATCTTGTCACTGGTGCAATACATGAGATAGTACGGGTAATTGACTTTGCCCAGCTTAAGCGGTATCTGCTCAAATTTTTTCATTGTGTTATGGTCATAAGCTTCGGCACCATTTCCGATCTGACGGGCTGCTTGATAGACACCATTGGCCAGGACATCCCCGATTCCTTCCCGCCGGACAAGCTTTTCAAGAAGATAGTAAAACCTGTCGGCGGATTTTTCCGGAAAATCAGGCAGTTCCTTATCAGTTAAAATGCCTGCGTCGTAAAGTTCGATGGCAAAAGCTATGGTTTGTGGTGCGGAATAGCTGTCTACGCCGTACTCCTGGCTTAGAGCCATTATGTCGAAAGTAAAGGGAAGCTCTTCAAATGCCGCCATATGCCAGGTGCCTTTGCCAAAGCATTTCAACATGTACCTTTGCCGTCCGGGGGGCTTAACCACGAGATGGCAGTTTTTAGGACAATGGTAGCAGCCTTGCAGCCGGTCGCGGATTTTCAGAGTGTATTCCTTCCATCTGTCTTCTTGCTCCTGATGCCAGAAGTCTTTTCTCCGTGTGCGTGCATTGCCCCAGGCAAAATTGTTATGGTGCCAGGCATCGTTCCACTCGATTGCCATGAGATCCCCGTTAAACGGACTTTCATTTATATCCTGGTAGTGTTGAAGGCATAATTTGAACAGTTCTTCTGGGTGGGCAACTTGAAAATCTTTTGTGCCGCGAACTGCGATCGCCTTTAGCCTCTTATCCCCCATAACCACCCCGACACCGCGAGATGCAGAGGCGTTATAGTGTTCTATGGATGCCATGAAAAGCCTGTTTTCTCCGGCAAGCCCGATTGCAGCAACTTGAATATCGCGATCGTTTAACTCATCTTTAATAGCATGCGCAGTTTCCTGAGCCCCCATTCCCTTGAGGTGAGAGGCGTCCCGCAGCTCGACTTTGTCATTGTGTATCCACAAATATACCAAATCTTCAGCTTTGCCTCGAAGAACAATCTGATCGTAGCCGGCATGTTTGAGTTCCGGTCCAAAATAACCGCCAAAAATCGAATTGGAAAACATGTTCGTCTGGGGAGAAATGGTATTGACCATCGTTCGGTTGGCTGCAGGGATTGGAGTACCGTCAAAAAGGCCTGCGCTGAATATAAGCAAATTATCAGGAGAAAATGCATCGGCCGCAGGGCTCACCCGATCCCATATTAATCTGGCGGCTGCGCCATTACCACCTAAATGAAGCCTGGTTACCTCGGGGTCTGTTTCTACCCGCTCAATATTGCCGACACTCAAATCGACTTCCAGATTAATGCCTGTCTCTCCATATCTCATAACATGCCTCCTAAAAGAAATACGATGATTTTATTTTATGAATATAAAGAGCAAAAAACCTGCCAGTGGACTAAAAAATAAATTTACATATAAATTCATGCAGTTATTTGTAGGAGCCAGGAAAACACAGTGCACAAAAAACTAAAACTCCTGAAAAACAGGAGTTTTAGTTTAATAAATGCTGAATACGGACTCCTGAAAAACAGGAGGTCTGGTTTTTATCCCCCGATTATTACAGTGGGCATCCAAAAGCTGGTCCCGAAATTTTTTATAGATGTCAACAGATTCGTCCGACACCAAAGCAAGATCAGAAAGACTCTCTTCAATCAGGATTTTATGGGAATAGGATTCATTTGGCATCACAGCAGGAATCGAATCGTCTGTACAGGTCTTTTATTCTCATCCCAACGGATCTTCACGGGCAAGTGCTCCAATTACTTGAGGTGACTGAAATTGTGTATCGCAATTTGAAGGACAAGTGGTGGCAGTTCGATGATGAAGGAGGCACCTTTGCCCGGGGTTGAACGGACATCAAGCCAGCCTTTATGGTCCTCCACGACGGTTTTGTTGATGAGCTCGGCTGGAGCTACCGGTTCTTTCCGGGAACTGCCCTTTCTTGAGAAACTCAGCATGTTGGAAATGATCCGTGCGGTCCGGATACCCGCCTTATGGATGCTGCCTGCATGGTTGACAATGCCTCGTTTGTCCATGTACTCGCGGATGACCTGCATGGACAGCCCTAAGCTTTCGGCAACCCGCTTGTTGGCAGGCAGATCCAGGGTCAACGCGTTGCATCAATATGATTAGGAATCGTTACAAAATAACTTACCCTAAATTCTTTCCAAAACCCCTTAAAAGACAGGGGATTTTGGAAACAAAAGGTTAAGTAATTTTGAAGCCGATCCTTAGAATGCCATTATATTTTAAATTGTCCAACCAGTTCATTGAGCTTCTGTGCAAGACCGGACAAGGCCTCAGCATTATTTTTCACGGTTTCACTTCGATTGAGCATATCTTTTGAAGACTCATTGACCCCGGTAATATCGGCCGTAATTTTGCCCGCAACTGCCGAGGTTTGATTTACATTTTCATTAACATCCTGTATCCCGAGCGAGGCCTGACCGATATTATAACTGATTTCCTTTGCGGTTACCGATTGTTCTTCAACTGCTGTGGCAATCGTGGCAACAATTTCATTCACAGACGAAATAACATTGGAAATTGCTTTTGTACTTACCAATGTTTCAGAGGAGCTGGCTTGTATATTATCAATTTTATCTTTTATTTCCAGCGAGGCAATGGATGTCTGGTTCGCGAGCTCTTTGATTTCATTTGCAACAACAGCAAACCCTTTACCGGCCTCTCCTGCTCTGGCCGCTTCGATTGTTGCATTGAGTGATAAAAGGTTTACCTGCTCGGAAATGTCTGTAATGGTTTCAACCACTTTATCGATGGCGTTAGCGGCGTTGCCCAGCTCATCTAATTTAATGGTGGATTCGTTTACCTTGGTCACCGCATCCTGCGATATTGACCGGGCATTTTCAGAATTGGTTGCAATCTCATTGATGGTTGAATACATCTCTTCAACAGAGGTGGCTACCATATTTGTATTGGTTGTGGATTCTTCCATTGCGGCAGCAACAGAACTCATATTTGATGACATCTCTTCTGCGGCCACTGAAACCGTATTTGCTTTTTCAGATGTCAGCTCACTGCCCTGGGTCATTTTGTCAGACACCGATGAAAGATCTTTGGATGATGTAACAAGATCCTGTGTATACGAGTTGATGTCATGAATCATTTGACCCACCTTGGTACAGATCAAATTAAGTGAGGCAATGACAAGCCCTAATTCACCCCTTTCCTCTACCGGTAGGGAATCACGAACATCGCCATCAGCTATTGTTTTCGCCAGCTCTTTCATCCGCAGGAGCTGGTGTGAAATTTGATTGGCAAAAATGATGATGCTGAAAAGAATGGCCCCAATACCCAAACCCCCAATGATTGCGGCTTTTTTGAAAACAGTTCCAGGGTCAATATCCGGATTTTTTATCAACAAAGTATACACAAAAAGAATGATCATGGAGATAATACCGGTTGATGATAAAATGGATACGATGAACAGGCGGATTTTGAACCCCATTGAACCTTTTTCCGGTATGGGAATTTCTGCGGCCCATTTTTCCAGGTTGATGGTAAAAAAGGAGAAAAAAAGTGCAGTAAACCCGATGATCAACTGCATGCCCGACATCCAGCCAATGAGATATTCGTTTGTACCAATGAACTCTTTTCCATACAGACCTGTATTTGGACCAATAATACTGTAAATCACCTGGGCTCCGATCAGCAGATAGGGTAATCTGGCAATCTGTACCTGGGCATCAGCCAGATGCTGATCACTGTCTGCATACGCTTCAATGATTGACAACTTTTTCTTCAGAAGGTAGGTGGCAGCACTGATATAGGAGATTACATATAACCCCAGCAGCGGAGATACGGCAATACTGATAACTTCCTTTATGGAGAATAAATTTGAAAACCAGCAGATCGCAAGCCAGGCACCCGGGGGAAACAGAAAACTGCCGATATACCAGATATAGATTTTCTTTTTGAGCGATGAGTTCATTAGATTTCTCCCTAAAAATGCATTTCTTCGAATTAAATTTCTTGTGATTTAGGAGATAGGCAAACCTGCAGATCTCTCAGGGTAATTCGTGCGACCTTTAGGTTATGCCTGGCATATATACCCGCACCTTCCACAAGTATTGGGCTTTGAAGGTAATTGCTTCCTTACCAGGTGAAAACGCCTAATATGTGATTCCTGCGCGCCATGCCTGACGCACAATGAAAAAAATCCGGGCGTTTTATAAACGCCCGGACTTCCATGAAATGAACTTAGAAAATTTTTGTCAGGGTCAGGACAGTGGTATTGCCCTCGGATCTGTCCTCTGCTTCAAACTCAAACAGACTGCGCAAGGACAAAATCATTTTAAACTTGGGGATAAACGTACTGATTTCAGGGCCTGCAGCATAGACCTGATCGTGGATGTCCGTGGTTGTGGCATCGTTTCCGGAATCATCAGAGACCTGCCATTGGCAGTAACCGGCAATGCCGGCTTCCCATGTTTTTGCAAAGGCTTTGCCAAGTCCCCATTCAAAGTGGAAATCATCTCCAGGGGTAAAATCCCTGTCCTCCTGGTCGGAATGCATTTCATATCGCCCCAGAAGGGAGAATGACCATGTCTTTGCCGTATCAAAATATAGTGTTCCCCCAAGGGTAGCCATACCGGTCCAATATCCCTTTCCGGGAGACGCAGCCTCGTTCTGGTCATAACTGCCCGTGGGAAGATAGGCACCAAGCGCAAATGCTGCATCAAATCGGGGTTTGTGCCATGAAAGCCCCAAGGGCTCAATCATTATGTCACCTACACCGAATTCATCATCATCTACCCCGGCTGCCGTAATGCTGATATCTGTATAGACAAGGGGGATGGTGGTATCCATGAAAAAATCCGCCCCGAGGATTTTTTTATCTGTTACCCAGATAAATCGGTTGGCCATGGCATAGACGTCCACATCAAACCCGATGTTCTGCTCATTACCATTCTCATCCATGGTTTCATCAGCCGAATAAAACACATTGTACATTCTATAATAAAATCCAGGAGGGGGAACGCTTGCCCCTTTTATCCCTTCCACACCGTTTACATAGTGGTTGTTTGCTCCGGCAAACAGGAGCCCGGGCATGGTGACAGCAATGAATAAAGCCAATAAAAATACAAATCGTTTTCTCATTTTTCCCCCATAGATATCGGTTGATGCCATGATTGCCTTGTCTGTTAGTATTTCAGGTGTTTAAACAGGGAAGGCAAAGCCTATAATTTCAAATCGTATTCTACGAACATAGATAGCAAAAAACCTGCCAATGGATAAAAAATTAAATTTGCCTGGAAAATCATGCAGTTAGGGAAGTACAGTGCAAAAAAAAAACTAAAACCCCTGAGAAACAGGAGTTTTAGTTTAGTAAATGCTGAATACTGACTCTTGAAAAACAGGAGTCTTGGTTTTTATCAACTTTATAAGACTACATTGCCTGTGAGTTATTTAGTGTCCATTGAAAACAGCTATTTAAACTCACATAGGGAAACCCCATGCTTTTTCATGAAAAAATAGAGGCGGGACTGAGACAAGCCGGTAATCTTACAGGCATCATTAATATTCCCTTTAGACAGCTTGCAGACCCTTAAAAAATAATGTTTCTCACCGGCATCCAAAAGCTGATCCCGAAAATTTTTATAGATGTCAACAGATTCGTCCGGCCTCAAATCAAGATCTGAAAGACTCTCTTCAATCAGGATTTTATGGGAATAGGTTTTTAAACCGGATTTTACTATTTTTGTTCGTATTTTTACCGGAAGATGCTGGGGAAAAAGAATCGGCTGTTCTCCTGCGGCTGCCATGGCACTGTCCAGTGTATTAAAAAGTTCACGGACATTCCCCGGCCATTCATAGGCATTGATGGCTTCAAAAAAATCAGGCGAAAATCCTTTTATCGGTTTTTCCATTTTTTCACATTGCCGTGCCACATGATACATGGACAACTCTGAGATATCTTCGATGCGCTCTCGCAGGGGGGGCGGTTGAATCTGAAAGGTGCGGATGCGGTATAGAAGATCTTCACGGAATTGATTCTCTTTCACCATTTTTCCAAGTTGCCTGTTGGTAGCTGAAATCAGCCGAAAGTCGCTGTCCTTTACATTCTTGCTGCCCAAAGGCCGGTATTGTTTTTCCTGCAGGACTCTTAAAAATGCTTTTTGTAAAGACATGGGCAACTCGCCCACTTCATCAAGGAACAAAGTGCCTTTATTTGCCTGTTCAACAAGTCCGCTCTGTTTTTTGTCAGCACCGGTGAAAATGCCTTTTTCGTGTCCAAACAACAAGCCTTCAACCAGGGATTCCGGGATGGCGCCGCAATCAACCACAACAAACGGTTCATTTGACCTTTGGCTGTTTTCATGGATGGCCCTGGCCAGGATTTCCTTTCCCGTTCCGGTTTCACCCTGAATCAGAACACTTATGTCACTTTTAGACGCTTGGGCCAATTGATTCAGGCAGGATTTCATTTCAGCACTGCTGCCGATAATATTATCTCTTTTCAGGGCAAACGGTACATCTTTTTGAGTTTTTTCTTTTCTGTAATCCAGTGCCCGGATGAGCGGCAGGATAA
>PIVQ01001685.1 GCA_003354055.1 Desulfobacteraceae bacterium
TAACATTTTAAGGGCTTCAAGCTACCCACGCTGAAGCATTCCTTAAAACCTATGGCAGGTGAAAAAATGAAACTCCATCCCAAAGCAGGGGGCTATTTTATATTAGCCACCGTCGCAATAACAGTTTGCGCAATGACTTATCTCATTGGTGATTTGTTAATCGGTAAATACACATTTTCGGAATATGCAGAAGTGAACGACTGCAAGATCCTTGAAGTTAATACCTCCTTATCCATTCGCCCTATTTACAAATGTAAAAATGGTGAGCTAATCGCTAGATAAGGAGTAATGAAAAATGATTATGTGGAAACAAAGCAAGCCGTTCAACGTCAAAGACACAACAATGACCAGCAATGTCCGGGAAAAGTATTATCGGATGAAAATGAACCTCTATATTGAAAGCTGCGGGAAAGCTGATTTGTGGCTCTGTGACGGGCGCAAGAGTATAGTTGCCGACAAGGATGTCCAGATAGCCGCCAATACGGCCCTAATGGAAGCCTCACGCACCAGATACATAAAAGAAATGAAAGATGTTTGGGAAGCAGCTAAGGAGGGCGATTGCGAAGATAAGTGCCTGTGGATGATTGAAGTTTTGAGAATGAAGGATTTCGATAACTCCATAAAATTTGCAATCGCTGATATCATGGGAAGACGCCCAGATAAAGAAGGGCTCGTCCCGGTTCAGGCTCATGCGGTGGTCGTCATCACCACTGATCAGGGCGATTATGTTCTGGATCC
>PIVQ01000834.1 GCA_003354055.1 Desulfobacteraceae bacterium
TGACAATTTTGTAATAGCCATTAACAAAGAGAACTTTGATAAGCATATTGAATATCTTGTTGAGCAAGAGCGGATTAAGGCTGGGCTTGGTATTCTGGAAAAAACAGAATAGAATTCAAAAAACAAATGGAGTTGCATAATGCTCAGGGAAGAAAAATACAACGATGAAGAAAAATATCAGGATATAGAAGTGCCGAAGGTTCTTTCGCCTGCCAAAAAACTGAGTTTGGCAAAGCCTATCATTTCAAAAATTGGTCAGAATAGAAACGAGCTGAGTACATATATACCAATAGAGAATGCTAGGGTAGAACTGCTATTTTCAAAGCTTCAGGCACACTATGCCAACAACCCAAAAACAGTCGATGAATGTATAGCCGAATACCAGCAGCAGTGCATCAATCGCATCAAAAAAAATGGCTGCTACAAAAATCCTGAACTACAGAATGAAATAGAACCGCTGCTTGAAGACAACGAGCTTCGGACTGCTCGCTTCGATCTCTATTTGCTCAATGCAGATAGTAGCGGAGAGGAAAAGAGAATAGAAAAATGGCGCGATGCTGGTATGGACGCAATTTTAGACAATCGAGTCCTCTTCATCAAACGAGGCGATCGATATACATTCTACCTACGCTGTGAAGATGGCACATACAAGGAGTTCGAGCTCAATTTCAAAAAATTTTGGAGAATAGGAAATATGGCTTCGCGCGTGGTTGAGCAACTGTTCAGCCAGTGTGGCCAAGGAATTGAAAAAGTTTTTGATTCCCGCAAAAAACGGCTAGAAAAAATAGAAATCCAAAAGTCTGGGGTCAGCCAGAAATTACTGCCACCATATTACAGCCTCATTGAGGAGGCGAAAATATTAGCAGGGTATCCAACACAACATATCTTTGCTCTGCGATTGCTAAAAAAAACAGTACTAGAAGGGCAACGCTCCTATAGCTATGGTCTTCTAGATATTCCCGAAAAACGAAACATACAGTTGAAATCTGTCAACCATTCCATCGAATCGGATCTGACACTCATTGAACTTTTTCGGCTAGTTTGGTTGGCTGCACTTGAGCCAGATCCAAAAAAAGCAAGTCAAGAAATTTCAATAGACCGTTTTCTATCATCGATGTTCGATATTGTAGTTGCCCATGGCGTAGAAGGACACTTCCAGGAATCAGCTTGCGACCCAGGGAAAGTTGGCGGTCTATTGAAGGCTGTGCCATATTGGGTTGGCAATGACGCTAATTTTGCCGTTGGAATCGAAAATATCATTGAATGGTCTCTTGAATCGACTATCGAGACGATACAAATCCTATATGGTTCAATGTCTGCAAAAGAGCAATTTTTGTTGTCGAATGCATTCTACAAGCACTTCCTGCAGCAAGATTTGTCCGCCCCCGAAAAATTGGCAGTCAAGAACTTCTTTGCTTCACTGTGCGGGAGCGACAACCTCTATTTGGATTTTGCCAAAAAGAAGCATCGTGAACTTTCCAGTGAGGAGGGTATCGCATTGCACCACAGCGATATTGCTCCCTTGAATCTATTGGGAGATTTGCCACCGCCACACCCGAGGATTATCAATATATTGACGGCTCGCACACTAAATTTTGAAAAAACATTGAAATTTCTCATCCCCAAAAAGCAGTTGGATGAAAATGAGCAGAAGGCTTCTTTGGACACTACTATCGTCCAATGCATGAAACTCATCACAAATCTTGGTGCTGCCCCAGAAGCTTCAAAAAAGCGAAGCATGGCGTCCTATCTAAGCTCTGAACAAAAAGATGAAATTAGTGCGGGTCTGGAGAAAGTCATTGCATCCAAAAATCTCCAATTCTCTAAAAAAGAGAAGGAAATGCTATGCCTGGAGCTTGCCTATAGTTGTGGCGATCATAGATTACACAATGTGAGGATGTTGGCAATATACGGCGAAGAAGAGAGAAAGCGTCTCACGCTTTTTCCTGCAGAGTTGGCCAGAATATTAAAATATGTCGCCAAAGGCAAATGGCGAACCCCATCGGACTTCTGGATAGACTACTATAGTTTCCACTACAAGCATCCTCTGCAGCACGAGAGCGGAGGAATTCCTGAGCCTATAGATAGTGTTGCGGAGGCAATTTTGCAGTCAGACAGTTTCGAGGAGGAAGATAGGCTAGCTCTATTTCAGCAGGGTCTCTATCTTTTGAATATTAATTTTGTTGAGTGCGATACTTTGGATGCCTCATATGAGGCATATGTTAGAACCATTCAAAAATGGTCTGGCCAAAAGCTTTCGATAGCTCGGAAAGAACATTTGTTGCTAATTGGGTTGGGACTTGACCAAAACAGCGGGCATTCAAGCTTAGAGAAGATGCTGCCATTTTTCCCAATTTTGAAAAACTTTCTTGAGAAATTCCAGAGAAGCATACCAAAAACAAAAGACCCAGAAGCACTGCGAAAATATCCTGAAAAAATGCGCAAAGAAATTGAAGAAAATTCAAAATCTATGCACAAGGTTTTTTCCGACAATGAAGTGCCTGTATTCAAGCACAATCTAGCCTTATTCAATCGTTGCACTGCAAGAATGGACTTTGCTGCTTTTCTCATCCAGCTTTTCAAAAATGATGCTGAGCTGCTCAAAATCTATATCACATATAGCGAGGGTGGGGATGCTTGCAAAGGGGAGGAGATATTGAAATTTTTGTGGGTTGCTCAAGAAAGACCAACATATCTGCACGAGCTGCCAGATGCATTGAATTTTTTCCTTGACTGTATGCGAGATGAAGAGCCAAAAAACGTATCCAGCGAAATGCAAGCTATTCTCATGTGCTGCAGATCTGGGGCTAGCAAGGATAATATAGTCTCGCTCACTGAAGATCAGTTGAATGAAATATTTTGCCAGGCGACATTTCAATCTTCTGCATGGGGTGGCTGGAGGAACACCTGGGCAGTTGTCTATATTTTGTCTTTCTGCTGGATTGTAGATGGCCTGCTCTTGTTGCTAAATGCCAAAACCATCTATAGTCATTGGTTTGAGGCAAAAGAAGATGAATTAGTGCAATATGCACTGCAGCACTTAGCA
>PIVQ01000835.1 GCA_003354055.1 Desulfobacteraceae bacterium
GGGAATGGACAGGAGACATAGAGCCAAGAACGAAAATGCCCATTGTCAAAGGTGGGTTTGTTGGCATGATTTTATATGAGAAAGCTCATGGAAAACTCCCAATGGGAACTCTGGTAATACCGGAATGCAAAAATCCATTATGTGTAAATCCTGCTCACGCGAAAAAGATGACGGTTCAACAGTTTGAAGAACTTTCAAAGGATATCAAATAGATCAAAACAATCCTTTCCACTATCAATAAAGCAAATCATCAATGGTGATTATCATGAAATATCCGGGAACTGAAAAACAGGGTCGAAAAGGTTCTCAAACTGGGGTTAGTCATCCAGCACAAACCGGTGGCGGTTTAACAGTGCATATGCCTATTTACCTTTGAACCGGGGCTTTCGTTTTTCCTTAAAGGCCTTTGGACCTTCCTGGGCATCTTGGCTCATGAACACCGGGACGGCCAGTTCAAACTCGTTTTTCAGGCCCTGCTCAAGGGTCAGCCCCGTATTGGTCATCACGGCCTTTTTAACGGCGCTCACGGCCAAAGGCGCATTTTGAACAATGATCCGGGCCATGCGTTCACATTCTTCCATGACCTTTTCCCGGGGGACCAGTCGGTTGATCAACCCCAAGGCCAGGGCATCTTCCGCATCGATGAGTTCACCGGTGAGCATCATCTCCATGGCCCGGGCATAGGGAATCTGCCGGGGCAGTTTCACACTGGACTCGCCCATGGGAAAAAGCCCCCACTTCACCTCCTGCAGCCCGAACCTTGCCCCTGCGGCGGCAATGCGGATGTCTGCGGCATAGAGCAGCTCCAGCCCCCCGGCAATGGCATGGCCGTTAACTCCGGCCACAATGGGCTTATAGATATCCAAATCCCTGAGCCAGGCCTTCTGCACCATCAGGGGATCGGCCTGAACCTGTCTTTCCGCTTCTGTCTGTGCTTTTTGGCTCCCCGTGAACAAAGGTATCAGTCGGCTCAAATCCGCACCCGCGCAAAAACATTCATCCCCGGCCCCCGTGATCACGGCGCACCGCAGGTCATCATCGTCCCGGTATTCTTCCCAGGCCCGGATCAGGTCCACGACACTTGCCGCATCCAGGGCATTTCTGGCCTCAGGCCTATTCAAGGTAATATAGGCAACACGATCTTTTTTCTCAAAAAGAAGAGACATCAGTCCTCCCTAATTTGCATTAAGGCGTGGCATCAAATTAAAATCGTACGTGTGAAAGTGGCCATCCCAAGTGGATAGCTATCCTTGGAAATGCCACGCCAACTACCTGGGCGATTTATTTTTGATACTGCGCAACATACATGGATTCAATATATGTAATTATAACGAGTCGTATATCTCTTGAATAAGAGGTTCATACTTCTCGTAAATTACATTTCTTTTCAGCTTTAACGAAGCTGTCAGTTCTCCTGTTGCCTGGGAAAATTCATTCTCAACAATTTTATATTTTTTAATGGTTTCATAGCGGGCCAGATAAGAATTTCTTTCAGCAACATGTTCGTCAATGATGGATAAAAATTCTTTATTCTTAAAAAGTTCTTGAGGCATATCAAAACCGATATTGTTATTTGCAGCCAGGGTTTTAGCTTGGTTAAGGTTTATATTCACAAGGGCGCTAAGGAATTTTTTCTTTTCTCCAATTACCACAAAATTTAGAAATAACGGATCGGATAAAAACAAACCTTCAATTTTCTGGGGAGCTATGTTTTTACCCCCGGATGTTATGATTAAATCTTTTTTTCTATCAGTAATCGTGAGAAAACCATCTTTAAATTCTCCGATATCGCCACTCATCAAATATCCATCTTCTGTAAACGCCTCCTTTGTTTTTTCTTCCATTTTCCAGTAACCGGCGAATACATTATCTCCTTTTATAAGAATTTCACCGTCTGGGGCAAGCTTCACTTCAACATCAGGTAAAGCTTTGCCGACAGTTCCTATTCTGTAATCATATAAGCCACTTAAAGTTGCCGGAGCACAACATTCTGTCATTCCATAGCCTTCAATAACCATAATTCCGGCAGCATTAAAAAATTGAATTATCTCTTTGGATGTTGGTGCCCCCGATGCTGTCATCCAACGCACTCTGCCTCCAAGGGCTTTAGCAAGCTTTTTAAAAATCATAAAATAAGCAATTTTATATTTTAGCTCCATTAAAAGTGGGATTTTTTTCTTCATCTCTTTTAATGCACTTCTTTGAACACCGGTCTTATGGCCCCAGTAAAATATCTTCTGCTTCCATTTAGGTTGCTCACCAACCTGCATGGTTATTTTCTGGTAAACTTTTTCGCAGACCCTTGGCACGGCCAGGACAATTGTGGGTCTTTTCTCTTTTATATCAACAGCAAATGTTTCTATACTTTCGGCATATGAGGCTGTAAGGCCAACATACATCCCATAGAAATGACCGGCTATACGCTCAAAAACATGGCTTAAAGGAAGAAATGGAACCGTCTGATCATTTTCATGTGCAAAGGTGGGTTCTATTTTATTAAGGGAATTTATTACAGCCATTATATTTTTATGCGAAATCATTGCCCCTTTTGGAACGCCTGTGGTGCCGGAGGTATAGACGATAGTTGCAACGTCTTCCGGTGTAACCTCTTTTGAAAGATTGAAAAAGAGCTGATCTGATTTTTCAAATATTTTATTTCCACTTGAGATTAATTTTTCAAATGAAATGACTTTTGAACCTGGCATATCTTTATCAGGGGGGTCTATTACGACTATCTTTTTAAGGGTATTAATCTTATTTTCAAATGCAAGCACCTTGTCCAGCTGATCTTTATTTTCAACGATGAGTACTTTTGATTCGGAGTTTTCTACAATATACTCCACCTCTTCTGCCGTTAATGTTGTATAAATCGGTACTAAGACTGCGCCTATGCCAAGGGTTCCCATATCAGAGAAAAGCCATTCCAACCTGTTTTCAGAAAGGAGTGAGACACGATCCCCTTTCCTTACACCAGCTTCAGTCAGGGCAAGTCCCAATGCGCTGGATTTATCATAGTATTCGTTCCAGGTGATCTGTTCCCATTT
>PIVQ01001686.1 GCA_003354055.1 Desulfobacteraceae bacterium
CCTGTTGCTGGTTGGTTTTCGCAAGATTACTGTCGAGACACAGCGCTGGTCGTTTAGCGAAAGAAAATCCCTGTTGCTTGTGGGTTTTTGCAGGGTTACTGTCGAGACACAGCGCTGGTCGTTTGGAGAAAGCAAAGTCCTGTCGCTGGTTGGTTTTCGCAAGGTTACTGTCGAGACACAGCGCTGGTCGGTTGGCGAAAGAAAATCCCTGTTGCTTGTGGGTTTTCGCAGGGTTACTGTCGAGACACAGCGCTGGTTGTTTGTCGAAAGAAAATCCCTGTTGCTTGTTGGTTTTCGCAAGGTTACTGTCGAGACACAGCGCTGGTCGTTTGGCGAAAGAAAATCCCTGTCGCTGGTTGGTGTTCGCAGGGTTACTGTCGAGACACAGCGCTGGTCATTTGGCGAAAGAAAATCCCTGTTGCGGGTTGGTGTTCGCAGGGTTACTGTCGAGACACAGCGCTGGTCGTTTGGCGAAAGCAAAAACTCATTCTTTGTTAGCTGGTTTCAACTGGCCATAACAAAGGCTGAAAATGCATGCTACGCACGACATTTTAGCCTCGTCGTTATGGCCCATTGAAACGGCAGAATGTCGTCGGTTACATGTAGCTGTTTCGCCGAGAAAAAGACTTGACGCCGGTTGGGATTCGCAAGTTCCCGGGTGAGGGACAGCGCCGGTCGTTTGCGAAAGTGAAGACCTGTTGCTGGTTGGTTTTTGCAAGGTTACTGTCGAGACACAG
>PIVQ01000836.1 GCA_003354055.1 Desulfobacteraceae bacterium
AAATTGAAATTTGCTTTTCAAGGAGTTGATCTATGGCGCATCATCTTCGTAAACAGGGCTATGCACGTCTCGTCGATCGCTTAAACCGGTTTCCCCAGGGCGCTCCGCCGTCAGAATTGTTGGATAAGATTCTCAAGATTCTGTTCTCGGAGGAGGAAGCTGACCTGATAGCTGCGCTTCCCATCAAACCCTTTACCGCGGACAAGGCTGCTAAAATTTGGAAGATGCCTCTGTCAAAGGCCATGCAGACTTTGGATGAATTGGCCTCCCGTGCCATGATGGTGGATATTGATCAGGACGGAACCACCTGGTATGCGCTGCCGCCGCCCATGGCAGGCTTTTTTGAGTTTTCCATGATGCGGGTGCGAAAGGACATTGATCAAAAGGCCTTAAGCGAATTATTTTATCAGTATCTGAATGTGGAAGAGGACTTTATTAAAGAGCTTTTTACCGTGGGTGAGACCCAATTAGGAAGAGTCTTTGTCCATGAACCGGTATTGTCCAGTGAATATGCGGTTTATGTTCTGGATTACGAGCGGGCGTCGGAAGTCATTAAAACCGCTTCTCATATGGGCATAGGAACCTGCTATTGTCGTCATAAAATGCAGCATATGGGAAGGGAGTGTGACAACCCCATGGAGATCTGTATGACCTTTAACACGTCTGCCCGATCTCTTATTAAATACGGCCATGCCCGGCCGGTGGATGTGGCAGAGGGCATGGATCTCCTGAACCAAGCCTATGAGTCCAACCTGGTTCAGTTCGGCGAAAATGTCCAGGAAGGGGTGAATTTTATTTGCAATTGCTGCGGCTGTTGTTGCGAGGCAATGATTGCTGCGCGAAAATTTGCCTCCTTCAATCCGGTTCATACCTCAAATTTTATCCCGGAAGTTGACCTCCAGACCTGCACCGGATGCGGGAAATGCGTTGCTGTTTGCCCTGTGGAAGCCATGGGCCTGGTATCTGCCAACGATGCGAAAAAGGCAAACCGGAAAAAGGCCAGGCTTGACCGGGATATCTGCCTGGGATGCGGAATTTGCGTCAGGTCCTGCACTGAGGAGTCTCTTAAGCTAACACCGCTGCCCCAACGGGTGATCACCCCTCTGGACGGGGTCAGGCGGGCCGTAAACATGGCCATTGAACGGGGCAAGCTGCAGCACTTGATTTTTGAAAATCAGGTGCTGTTCAGCCACCGTGCACTTGCCGCCGTACTCGGGGTGATACTTCGTCTCCCGCCTGTAACCCGGTTAATGGCAAACAGGCAGATAAGATCACGGTATGTGGAAACTCTGATAACAATTTTCAATGTTCCGGATATGACCTATAAAACATCCAGAAAGTAAGGGTAAACCCTTGCTTGGATGAAAATTTGCCCATATGCAAGGCGCAAGAAAGTCTGAAACCGGAGTGTACTCTTGTACATGAGGCCCGATTATATAATTTGGCAGACTTTTGCAGCAACGCGGCAGATGGGTGAATTTTCGTTCAAGCACTAAACAGAGACTATGGAGGAGGGCACCCACCGGTCCGGATAGGGTGCCCGGCCTGATCGATCAATTTTTAAACAGCCAAAAATTGCGACCTGATGGCTCGGATACCCCATCCGGATCTGATCGGTTATAAAACCGTTGATATCAAAAGATTTTTTCAGTCATCATTCTATGAATACTAATGTAAGTAGGCATAACTCACAAACGGCCAATTGACTGAAACACAAATTCATCATAGTGTTCCTTTACACGTTTAGCGAATACTGGTATGACATTTGGCAGATATAAAGAAGATATCCGCATCGTATATCCCTCATATTCGCATGTTATAGGTAATCAAATGGGAATTTTTCGATCAAGAAAATTTTGGAATGGTTTATAAGAAAGTCTCTGGCAAACCAGGGTCTGACTTTCAATCTTTGTTGTGGATCGAGCCTGGGTGAAATACCAGGGACGGTCCGTGACCGTTATAGAAAAGGTATACCATCTCAAAAAATGATCATTCCCAGTCAAGGTTCTAAAAACCAACTATTCAAATTTGAATAGTTAAGCTTGACAACCTCAAATAGGTACGTTATCTTCCCAATAACACTTAAAGGAATATATATGAACGTTGCAAAATTTTTAGTATTGGGAACCCTTGACCAGAAGGTCTCGGCAAGTGGATACGAAATTATCCGGGAACTGGATAAAAAAATGGTCACCCATTGGACAAATGTAAAAAAAGGTTCAATCTACCATGCCCTGAAAGCCCTGACAAAAGATAAGCATATCCAGGAAACAGAAAAAATCAAACAAGGGGCATTCCCTACAATGACCCTTTACAAGATTACCAAAACCGGACAAGACTTGTTTGACAAAATGCAAGAGGAATCATTTTTAGGTCTCTATCCCTACTATTTTGGATTTAAACTGGCCTTAAAATTTAACACGAGATTACAAGCAGATCAGATTAGAAAATATGCAGGCAAGGCAATTAAAATTATCGATGCCAATTTATCCGGGATGGATGCATATATAGCTTCAATTCCAAAATCCGATCCGCGATTAGACAGTTACCCATTTTTCATTGAACACGATATGATGCTTTTTAAACAGGAAAAAAAATGGATTCAGATGGCAATGGAGCGTTTAGATGAATAAAAATTAGAATCAATAGTAATCATATATTTTTTAACTTATCAGTCAAATTTGAATAGTTTGATCTGATTAGTCTAAATGGATCAATTCGGACCTTAATTAAGGAGAACTTTTATGAATAATAAGCAAGCTAACATTGATCGTCGAAATTTTATTAAAAAACTGGCTTTAGGGAGCAGTGCTGTTTTTCTTTCAAGTAGTTTTTCTCTTTTTACTTATTCCTTTGCTGGTTCAAATGGGAAAACAGGTCAGATTGCAAGTATCCTTGTTGACTATCATAAATGCACCGGCTGTAGAACCTGTGAGGCAATCTGCTCTTCTTTTAACAGGCCGATAAAAAAAGATGGAAAATCAATTCCAGGGTTTGGTAATCCGTATTATTCCAATATAAAAGTCTATAATTATAATCCTGA
>PIVQ01000837.1 GCA_003354055.1 Desulfobacteraceae bacterium
ACCTGATGACTTCAAAGAGAATCCTTCAGAAAGCATATGAAAATGGTATCAATTTTTTTGATACCGCCCGAAACTATTCCGATAGTGAAGAAAAAATAGGAAAGGCACTATCGGATGTCCGCCAAAAAATTATTATTGCTACAAAAACCCATGCACAAAACAAAGAAGATCTTTTCAGTGATTTAGAAACCAGTTTGAAAAATCTTAAAACCGATTATATCGATATTTACCAACTTCATACGCCTGCAAATCTTCCCGATCCTGAGGATCCAAATAGTCTTTATGGTGCCCTGCTTGAGGCTCAAAAAAAAGGAATGATCCGTTTCATAGGCATCTCAAACCACCGGCTGGATGTTATTACTCAAGCCGCCAAATCGGAAAAATATGATACTGTCCAATTTCCGTTAAGCTCAATTTCAACAGAAACTGAGCTGTCTCTTATAGAGATATGTCGGGAACGGAACATTGGCGTCATCGCCATGAAGGCACTGTCCGGAGGTCTGATTTCCAATGTGGCCACAACCTTTGCTTTTTTAAGGCACTTTGGAAATGTTCTTCCGATCTGGGGAATCCAGCGGATCTCCGAGCTTGAAGAATTCATTTCTCTGGAGAAAAATCCGCCCCCATTGGATGACAAGATGTGGAAAATAATCCACAAAGACCGTGAAGAGCTGGCCGGCAACTTTTGTCGAGGTTGCGGGTATTGCTACCCCTGCCCCACCGGGATAATCATCCCATATGCTGCCAGGATAGATATGCTCCTTAAACGAGCGCCTTTTCAAAGCTTTTTGTCGGATCAATGGAAGGAAAGGATGGATCAGATCGAAAATTGTACCGAATGTGGGGAGTGTAAGGAGAAATGCCCATATGAATTAGATATACCTGATTTACTGAAATACCAATTGAACATTTATAAGAAATTTTATGAGGATCACGCCATCCTCACTGAGTAAAGGGCTTGAAGAATAATTCTGATCCAACTTTTTTTTTATAAGGAATCGTTACAAAATAACTTGATCTAAATTTTTTGGAAATAGGTCTTCATGGCAATGGCCATAGAGAAGAACATGATCTCCCCCCAAAAAACTGTAATCAAGGTTAATCTTCATTTTTGGGGAAATATTCAACAAACGAAAATGCACCGGATTTTATCGGTGATTTTGGTATTAAAAAGGACACAGAGCTCAGGATGGACAATCGCCAGATAATATGTTACCGCTAAAACGTCAGCGGCAATGAGGGTGATAGCCCTGATCCCGCTGCACTCAGACAAGCTTGTGAACTATATATTTAAGGAGAGTGTGTGCCAACAGCAACACTAAAAATATTCTTAGCGTACGGAGATCCAAAGAGACTTCCCACCGCCGAGCTTTCAAACTGGACAGATATAGCGGTATGCCAGTCAAGGGGGGGAGTCCAATGACATCATCGAAGCGTGTTATGATCGCAGCCTGGGGCAGCCGAGGTGACCTGCAACCCGTCACGTCACTGGCGCTATGCCTCAAGAAGGCGGGTCGGGATGTGCTCGTTTTTGCCACGCCTCCTGCGACCGACCTGATTCAGGCCAATGGCATTGATTGCGTGATTGCCAAAGAGAATGTTTCAGAGTTCGTGGAAAATTTGTTTGGACGAGCCGACCTTTCGGACCGCTCTATCGGTGGTTTTATCAGGCTGGCCAATGTTGCGAAGGCGTACCTGAACAGTCCGGACTACGTGGCCATGCAAAAAGCTGACATGATGAGCGCGTTGGAAGCGGCGCAGCACTTCAAGCCTGACGTGCTTGTAGTGCCCAACCTGCTTTACGGCCCTTACATGTCCATTGCCGAGGCGCTGCAAATTCCTGTGGTCACCTTTGATTTGCAGGTCAATCACCCGACCTCTGAGTTGCCACTTTTCACCATGGAGGTGGGAAAGGTCCCCAAGTTTCTCAACCGCAGCCTCTACAGAATCAAGGCCTTGGTTTACCCGAAAACAATCAAACCCAAGTTCGACATAATGCGCGAGATTTGCGGGCTTCCACTCGATACCTACACAGATGGCTCACGCTTCAAAGTGTGGCCGCACAATTTGCCGCAAATCTGCGCGGTCTCCCCAAGCTTGTGCCCACAGCCTGCGGACTGGCCCACTCAGAAAGTTATGAGCGGCTGGTGGTTTCTCTCAAGCGGAAGTGACTACACGCCCCCGCCTGAACTCGTCGATTTTCTCAAGCACAGGCCGGTCTACATCGGTTTCGGTAGCATGAAGGGCAACCCGGAGTTTTGTAAAATGCTCTCAACCTTAGCGATTAAGAGCCTGCAGCTCGCCGGAGTTAAGGGTGTGCTTTTAGGAGGTTGGGCTGGCCTGACTCGCGCTTCCCTTGATACTTCGACAGATGAGGGGCGACGCCTTTATGCGTGGGCGGAGGATAACGTCTTCGAAATCGAGTCGTGTCCGCACGACTGGCTGTTTCCGCAATGTACGGCTGTTGTACACCACGGCGGGGCAGGTACCCTCGCTGCAGGTATTCGTGCAGGCTGCCCGACTATCGTTTGCGCTACACAAGGAGACCAACCGTTTCATGGGTCGATCGTGCAAGCTCGGGGTATAGGCAGGTACCTGGGGATGGTGGGCACGGCGAAGCTCACGGCTGAGAGGTTAGCAGCGGGCATCGAGGAGGTGATGACAGACCAATCAATCCTTGCTGCCGCAGGAGCTATTAGTGCGCAGGTCCAGTCGGAAGACGGGGTCGCGAATGCCATTAGCTTCATCGACAAGATGGCGACGTCATTCTCATATCCATGGCCTGTCAAAAATGAATATAACAAGCAGCAGCAACCAGTTTAGATTTAAGGAGAGCTCCATATGGATTCTTTGGAAACCAGAATAAAATCACTTGCATTGAGCGTCGGTGCCAATCTGGTTGGCATAACTACAACTAAAAAGGATAGGAACTTTCTTTTTTTCAAGCAAGGTATAAAAAGAAAAAAAGATTTCCAAGCGCCTGAAATATGGCCCCAGCCGGGCACGACCCCAACATGTTGGGGTCGTGCCCGGCTGG
>PIVQ01000006.1 GCA_003354055.1 Desulfobacteraceae bacterium
ATGTGAAAAAAAACAGTTGACAATAGAGACGAAAAAATATAGATTGCCTCTGTTTTTCGGAGCTGCCAACGGGCCGTTAACTCAGTTGGTAGAGTATCTGCCTTTTAAGCAGAGAGTCGCTGGTTCGAGCCCAGCACGGCCCACCATAACGGTAGCAACGAAAAAATAATGCGTCCCCATCGTCTAGCCCGGTCCAGGACACCGGCCTTTCACGCCGGCGACAGGGGTTCGAATCCCCTTGGGGACGCCACTTAAACCATAGAGGGTTGTGCTTTTTAAAGTGCAGCCCTTTTTTGCGTTTAACGTATGTCTACGCTATTTTGTATTTTCGCCAATATCTATAATGACCTGATACTCATGAAATCTTCTCCAGGTAGGAGACGGTAGCACTAATCAGGAAATGTCCATTTTTCCTTGACCGTATTAGAATGGTTTTGCCATAGTGCTATAGCAAATAACAAAAATATGTTCCGTTATGATCAGGAGTGCAGCACACCAACAAAGCGATTCAAGACTGCACCGATAGCGTTATTTGCAGGTTCAACCAGTGGTGGTGAAGAATCTTGAATCGGAATAAAATTTTGAGAATCGCTATAAATAACAAAAAGATAACTTAACCTTTTAGGAAAAAATAGATAATGCCTTCATTTCAAGAAGATTTTACAAAAGCAAAAGAATTTCATAACGCAAATAATTTTGCAGAAGCCATAAAGCTATATGAGAAACTGATTAATCAGGATGACAGTAACTCTGATCTTCTTTATCATATGGGGCTGGCATTTTTACAAAGCGGCGGTCAAAAGCAATCGATTCCGTATTTCCAGCGAGCAGCAGGGCTTGATCCTGACAATGGTCTTATTCCGCTTCATTTAGGTATTGCTTACTGTCAATTGAAAGAATTTGAGAATGCGATCCGTTTCTTACAATCTGCTTTGCAAAGAAACGATGATTTACATCAAGCCCATTTGTGGCTGTCAAGATCTCTTAGTGAATTGGGCAAAATTGATGAGGCATATTCAATATTACTTAATCTTTCTAAAAAAACACCTGCGTTTACGGAGCAATTTCCACAATGGGTTGCTGAACTTTTTATTCGAGTCTGTTACTTAAGTGCTGTCGCACCGGAATCACTTCGAAAGGCATTCCTCACAAAGGCCACCCAACTCTGTGCTGTACTTTCCCAGAATAAGTCGACTATATACAAATTGTTTGGACATCATCATGCCGGATTGCTTTTGAAGCTATCAGGGGATTTAGAGGGTGCCAGAAAGCATTTTGAATTTGCAAATCGTATTGCTCCGGACTTTGAACAGGCAGAATTTTACTATAGATTGCTCAACGAACATTTGATTAAAGAAAAGAAAGTTTCTCACAAAAATGAAAGGCCCAAGCTTTGCGTTCATATCGGTTATCCCAAAGCCGGATCAACATGGCTCCAAAGAAGTATTTTCCCAAACCTAAGGGGTATTAACCATTTGGGCCTAACCTTTTATGATATCATTGATAGAGATGGTACGGGCTTGGCGCATTACGGATATCCTACATTGGTTAACAATCCTTCTTTTCCATTGCGTGCCAAATCCTATGCCCAAGAAGACTTTTTATCGTATTTAAAGCGCAATATTCGAAACGATGTCTATACAAATACGATATCTGATGAAGCGCTGCTCCTTATTCAACCCGATGAATTAATAAAGAGACTGCAGGTGATCTCCGAGAGGCTGGACGTTGATCTAAAGGTTATCATTGTTATACGGAAACAAAGTAATATCGTTGTTTCTGAATACGGGCAAGGTTTTCGGGTCAACAAATGGCCGGGAAAAAGGCTGGACAGTCTGTTGGAGTGGGATTCATTCACGGACCAAAGCCAGTCAATGTCCTTGGGGAATTATGATTATTACTCTATCATAAAGCAATTTGTAAGCGGTCTTGGTGAGACAAACGTCCTTATCATGCCTTTTGAAAAAATGTTCTGCTTTGAAGCATTATCCGAAATCATTGATTTTATGGGTGTCAAAGCATCAAATGATTACATCAACCTGTTACATAAAAGTCCTGGGATAAATGCGATGCCGTCTGTTGTGAAGGAGAACATTCTCAAACTCAATCCTAATTTAGATAATCTTAAACAGGAGATTGATGACTATTTTATGGCCTCCAATGAGGCACTCGATAAAACGTATAATTTAGGATTGAAAGAGTTTGGCTATTATTAGACTAAAATAAGGATTAGTCTATATGCAAAAATTCTGCATCAAATTAATTAAGAATTAACCAACCGAATTATAACGCACGAGGCATTGGCTATGAATGCATTTTGGAATGAAAATCTTGATAATTTAAGAAATAAAAATCCAATGCTTTATCAAAAAGTTTTTAACCACACACCTGAAAATGTGGGGGAAATAATACCCACCCAAACGGTGCCGACCCTCCGTTTTAATGCACCCGGCGGTGGTTATATCTATAGCCCGGAAGACCCGATTGCCGAATTGAAAGCCGGGCTGTCCATATTGAAAAAAAAAGAGGTCCTGAATAAGACCATCTGCATTTTTACAGGCATGGGGCTCGGGTATGGGCAACTGCTTGTTTCAGAAATGAGAAAGGATATTTTTCGAATTATTATTTTGGAACCTTGTCTGGACCTGTTCGTACTGGCGTTGAAACATGTAGACTTGAGACCACTTCTAACCTCTGACAGGGTTTATATCTTTGCTGGTGATATTGACTGGAATGGGTTTAATTCCATTATTAATGACAAGACTTTTGAAACAGATTTTCTTTTTAGTGATTACAATCCCTTAATCCATTGGCGGCCTGATCTGTACGGGGCAGTTAAAGACAAGGCAAGTGCCTGTGCTTCCAAATCTATTTCCGGATTGGGTGTGTTGACCCGGTTTGGGGAGTTGTTGTTTAAAAACAGGATGTCCAATTTAACTTTGCTCAGGGACGCAAATTTGTTGGATGATTTGAGCCGGGCTTTTAAGGGAAAGCCGGCACTGCTTATTTCCGCCGGCCCTTCCCTTGGAAAAAGTATAGAGGCATTAAAAAAGGCCTCGGGCAAAGCTGTTCTGATCGCAGTTGATTCGGCTGTGGTACCTTTGCAGACCCATGGTATTATCCCGGATATTGTGACTACGCTGGATTTTCGGGAGCTGAATTCTGAGAAGTTGTCACCTGATGTGATTAAAGAACAGGCGTTTTCATTGGTGTCTAGTATCACCGCTTCCAGCTTGACGGCAAGGCGTTTGGCTTTTAATCACCTGTTTTTCAGTTTCCAGGAAAATGATACCCAGGACTGGCTGATGCAGGCCTTGGGTGTGAAACAGAAAATGCAAGCGGTGAATTCTGTTGCCGCGTTGTCCTTAGGCGTTGCTCAGGTAATTGAAGCTGATCCTATCATCTTTGTGGGGTATGATTTTGCATTGACCTCAAAAGAGACCGATCATGTCAAGGGTACTGTGTTTTCCTGGAATTGGCATCAGAACAATAAACATATTCAAGTACAAGGGGTTAACGGGCTCTCCGTAAATACTTTAGATTTCCTCTATGAATTTAAGCAGGGTGTTGAACGTCTGATTCAAAAAGACAATCGAGACTATATTAATGCAACAGCAGCGGGAGCTCATATCGAAGGTACCCGGGTTAAAGATCTGAACTCAGTTATAGATGAGGATTTGACACAGCCGGTTGCCGTGAAGAATGTCATTGATGGATGTGCCCGATCCAGAAGTAACTCAGATGCTATTGCTTTTATTAAAAAGGCCCGAACACAGATAGCCGCGGCAGAGAACACCCATAAACATGTGCGGAGTATCATCAGTCAGAATGACAAGGTCAAGGCTTTTATACGCAAAAATAAAAAACAGTCTGGAAAAATCAATCACATATCTAAAGTCCCCAAGAATATTCAGTCAGCCCGGCTTAAGCGTGAAAAATTATACAAAAATTTGATCCCCTTTGTTCCGATCGAAGAAATTGCTGCCTATAATATAGAAAAGGCGAGTCAGGTTCACAACACAAGAGCCATAACCTGCCTTTTTGAGCAACTGGAGAAAGAATCGGAAGTTATGGCCTACGCCATGGAGGGGCATCACCAGGGCCTGTTGATATTCAAGCAGGAAGTTGGGGACCTAGTATCCTACCTGGAAAAAGAAGATCAGGTAATCGATCGTATCGAAAAAAACAGGCTTTCAGAAAAAGATATGGTTGGTCTGGCAGGGCTTTATTTGAAAAACAAGGACGCAGCAAAGGCCCTGCTGTTTTTGAAAAACTGTCAGGCCAATTATCCGGAATATACTATTGGGCTTGTGATGATGGGAGAATGCTATGCAGTGTTGCTGGATTATAAAAATGCATTCAAGTGCTGGGACTCGGTTGAAAAACAAGGTGTTAAGTTTGAAAAAATGATACGGAAAAAAAGAGACGAGTTGGCCACATACTGGATTCAACGAGGTCTTGAAGACGCAAGTATTCTAGATCTGTGTTTGAGGCGTGGATTCCAACTGTGTAATGAAAAAGAAATTTGTCAAAAACAGAAAAAGCAGGCATGGCCTGCCTGCCGGAGAATACTCAATCGAATGATTAAGAGGAATCAATTGGAAAGGGCTAAGTCTCTTATTCTTCTTTGGCAACCGATTCGGGATTGCACGCCCGAGTGGAAAGAATTATATGACAAGATTGTATTGGAAAACGATTGAGCCCGCCTGAAAAAGAAACAGATGTCCTGGTCATTGGTGCCGGACTGGCCGGATTCAGGGCGGCTGCAACAGCCAGGCAGTCGAGTCCCTCGGTCCGTGTGACCATTGTCTGCCCGTCCTCAACCCCCAGCGGCTCCTCCTTTTTAAATCGTCACAACAAATTGGGAATTCAGGTTTGCCACAGTAAAGAAGAGGAGGTCTGTTTTATAAAAGAGGCGCTGTCCATTGCGCCGCCCGGAAAAGTCGATCCTGATCTGGTCCGTATTCTTGCCCGGGAAAGCCTTGAAGCATTTAAAGGGCTTCAGGAGTGGGGTGCAAAAATTCAAAGGGATGCCAAAGGAGACTATTTGCGGGTCCGGGGGTGCTTTAGTCCGCTTCAACCAAGGGCCTATATCCTTCTGGATATGCACGGCTTTTATTTTCGGGTGAAAGAAGAGGTTCTGGGGCTTGGGGTCGAATTCATGGCCGGTTGGCAGGCAGAGAAAATACTGAAAACAGAAGAATCAGGAAAATCGAGAGTAATCGGAGCACTAATAAGGCAGGGCTCAAAGGGGAAAAGGTTGCGCCGTATCCATGCCAGGGCAATCATCCTTGCCTGCGGGGGCATGACCTATAAGTTCAGGACACGACTTTCCGGTACGGGGAAAGCCTCTCTTAACATCCACAACTGGTGCGAAAAAAATGGTGTGCGGTATATCAACAAAGAGTTTACCCAGTTTGTATGGTGCAGAGCAGAGGATTTTCAACATTGGGATATAGCAAACCTGGCTGCTAATGGCGCTGGCTTCCGTGATCGCTACGGAAAATTCAATGAATTTCCAGACTATCTGTTGACCTTGTTTGATAAAAGAAACATTCATGCACCGGTTTCATATGGCTTCGATGACAGGGCGATTGATGATGTTTTAATGAAAAAATCTGACAAGAACGGGCGTATTGACGTGTACCATCCTGATACGGGATGGACATCCGTTGTTCTGGCTGCCCAGGTTTCAAACGGCGGCATCCGGATAGATGAATACGGAAGCACTGGTGTGCCCGGGTTGCTGGCCTGCGGTGAATGTGCCGGTGGAATGCACGGTGCTAATCGTATCGGCGGGGCAATGGTGCTTGCCGGCCAGGTGTTCGGAAAAAGAGCCGGCATAGAGGCTGCTAGGCAGGTTTATTGTTAAACGAGAAATTTATTTGTCATTCACATATAGACGTGTCTTTTCTAATTAAAGCAATTCCCATGAATCTACGATAGGCATTCAAGAACATGATTTTATTGACATGGATAAATGATCAAGTTATTATTTAGTCACTGAATAAACAATATGGGATGGAATAATGGTTAACCACTACCAATCTGAGTTTTTGGAGCCAAGCAAACGCTACCGACGCTTTTCATTGCTGCTGTGTATTAAGAAAAATTCTCATAGCACGCAGAAGCAACTCGGTCGGGAAACATTTCTGAGTAGCGCAATGGTCAACAACTATATCAAAGAGTTGTCAAAGGATGGATTGCTTAATGTTTCAGGGAATTCAAATCGGGATATGGCCTATCACTTGACATCTGAGGGGCGGGAATACGTATCTGATAATTTTTTATCCTTTTCTGCTGAAATTGTCCAGTTTTACGCATCTGTTCGTCGTGAAATTGTGGAAATACTATCGGAATGTTACGAGGACGGTATTCGTACCATTGTTCTATATGGGGCTTCAGATACGGCTGAGATCGTTTATTCGGCAGTTCAGAAAACCGAAATTACCGTCACCGGTGTGGTGGATAATGATCCTGAGAAGGTGGGAACCCTGTTTTACGGTATCGTGGTTCAATCGCCTTCCCGGATCAATGACATTCGGCCGGATGCCCTGATTATTACCTCCTTTGCCCGTCAGAACGAAATTCTTAATGCCTTGGAAGAGAATGTGGATAAAAATATACAGATAAAAATTATTTCCAGGTTTTAAATGATGAGAATTCTAATTACCGGTATAACCGGAATGACCGGAAGTCATCTTGCAGAATATCTGCTGGCAGAATCAAATGTTGAAATACACGGGATCGTTCGCCCTCAGGACAGCAGGAATTTCCTTGCAGGAGTTGAAAAAGAGTTGGTTTTACATGAGTGTGACCTGCGTGATGCCAGTGCAGTCATTTCCATGGTCAAAGAGATAAAACCTGAACAAATCTATCATCTTGCAGCAGAGACCAGTGTTGCAGGCAGCTGGGAAAATCCAGACCATACCATTACAAATAATATTACCTGCCAGCTCAATGTTTTTGAGGCCGTACGAAAATACAATCTCAACACCCGTATCCTTATCACCGGAAGCTCCGAGGCATACGGCCTGGTTTCTGAAAATGATTTGCCGGTTACAGAGAATCTCGGGTTTAAACCTTTAAGTCCTTATGGTGTCAGCAAAGTCGGCCAGGATGCCCTTGCTTACCAATACCATAAAAGCTATGGCCTGGATATCGTTCGGGTTCGTGTGTTTAATCTGACCGGCCCGCGGCAAAGCCCTGTCTATGCACTTTCCAGTTTTGCAAAGCAGATTGCTAAGATAAAAGCAAATAGAAGCAAGCCTGTTCTCATGGTGGGGAATCTTCAAGCCCGCCGGGATTTCACAGATTTCAGGGATGTGGTAAGGGCATATCAAATTGCACTTGAGCAAGGTGCCCCCGGTGAAGTTTATAATATCGGTTCCGGCAAATCCCGGAGGCTTGAGGACGTTTTAAAGATGCTGCTTGATATTTCAAACACCACTGTTGCCATTCAACAGAATCCTGAGCGGATGAGACCTTCTGATATTCCCCATATGGTATGTGACAATACCCGGTTTTGTTCCCTGACCGGATGGCATCCGCAAATTACTTTCCAAAAAACTTTGAAGGACCTTTTCAGGTATTGGGAGAAAATTGTGGAGACGGAATTATGAATCCCGGGGTAATCCATATCAATCAAAAAGCCATTGGTGAAGAAAATCCGACATATATTATTGCGGAGATCGGTATCAACCACAACGGTGATGCCGACATTGCAAAACGCTTGATTGATGCGGCTGAAGATGCCGGGGTTGATGCCGTAAAATTCCAAAAACGTCACCTTCCAAGCCTGTATCCTCAGGATATACTGGATCATCCGGAGAAATATGAGCAGCATTTCCAATACATGATTCCCCTTCTTAAGACGATTGAATTGCCTGAACAGGAGATCAAAGGTTTACAGGCGTATGCCCGGGAAAAAGGACTTGATTTTATTTGCACCCCCTTTGATAAACTCAGTGCGGATTTTCTTGAAACATTAAACATCCATGCCTTTAAAATTGCCTCGGCAGACCTGAATAATATTGACCTTCTGTCCCACGTAGCTTCTAAAGGGGTTCCCATGATTGTCTCCACTGGTATGTCCTATAGGGATGAGATTGGAAAGACCATTAAGAGTTTAAAAGAAAGCAGCGCCGAGTTTGCCATTCTTCACTGCCGCAGCTCATATCCGGTATGGCCCAGGGAAGTGAACCTTAAAATGATCAACTGGCTGAAACAATATGGGGTGCCTGTGGGATATTCAGGCCATGATATCGGCATAACAATTCCCTTGGTTGCAGCCTCCATGGGAGCCTCCATAATAGAAAAGCACATTACCCTGGATAAAAATATGGAAGGGCCGGACCACAAGATCAGTCTTGAACCCTTTGAATTTAAACGCATGGTTCGGGATATTCGTATTGCTGATCTTGCCATGGCCAAAGAAGACCGGTTCTTGCTCAGGGGAGAAGTGTTGAACAGGGAGGTTTTTGGTAAGAGTCTTATTGCAAAAGAGAATCTGCCAATTGGCACAACACTTGAAAAAAAGATGATTGGTGTAAGAGGGCCGGGAAAAGGATTGTCTCCGACATATATGGATGATCTTGTAGGGACCCGGATGAAACGGGCGATCAGGGAAGGGGAGCTGTTTCTTGAAAGCGATCTCGCTATCGCGAATCTGGAAATTACGAATCAGATAAACTTTAAGAGTCAGTGGGGGCTAATTTCACGGTTTTCAGACTTCCATGAAATGATCGCTTTTGATCCCTGTGTGATAGAAATCCATCTGGCTGAAAATGACCTTAAACAGCAATTTTCGCTTAAAAAAAAATATCCCCAGGCACTTGTGGTGCATGCAGCTGAATATATGGATGGGAAGCTGATGGATCTGTGCAGTGGTTCTGAAAAAATAAGAAAAGCCTCTGTGGATTTGGTTAACCAGACAATAAAAAGGACTGCTGAACTGGGGGCGCATTTTACCGGAACGCCTAAGGTCATCGCCCATCCCGGCGCAATGAGTCTTAATACCAAGCTGGATAAGGGAAAATTAAAAGCAGCTCTTTTGACCTCCCTGGAAGAAATAGATATCCGGGGCACAGACCTGCTGTTAGAAAATCTGCCGCCATATCCCTGGTATTTCGGCGGTGCATGGAAAGGGAACTTTTTCATGGCTGCCGATGAAATAGCAGCTTTCTGTGAGGAAACCGGTTTAAATATTGTATTTGATACCTCCCATGCCGCTCTTTACTGCAATGCCACGGAAACTGATCTCTGCCAATTTGTACAGACTGTTCAACCCTATATCCGCCACATCCATATGGGGGATGCCTACGGCCTGGACGGAGAGGGCATGCAGATCTATGAAGGAGATATCGATTTTGACCGGATGATGCCTTTATTGTCGGATTATCGGGACTCATGGGTGCCGGAGGTCTGGCAGGGACATCTAAACAATGGGCAGGGTTTTTTTACCGCTTTGGATAGACTGAGCCGGTATAATTTTTAATACGCAATATAGCATTGATCATTCAATGATTGAATGATTGGTTTTTTGGGGAAATAGATAAATACGATTACAGGGAAGTTATGTAACCGAAGGGGCGGAGCCATGCAAATTTTAATGATCCTGGACAATGATCCTGCCGGAATGGGGATTGCCTTTTGCAATGCTATAAACAGATATTCGGATCACACGTGCAGGATGATTACAACCCAGGAAAGATATGGGTTTGATTATGAAGCAGATATTCATATTCCGGATATTGAAAATGATGATTTCGGTGAAATTGAGCAGCTTTTAAAAGATGCGGATATTTTTCATTTTCATATGCTCAAAGATGAGAATTCCCATCTTGGCCCATTGGTGACACGAGATTATCTCAAGGGGAAAAAAATACTTCACCATCACCATGGTCACCCGGATTATCTTATAAATGCAGGGGCATTTAATGAAAAATATAAAAAGCTTCAAAGAAAGGTCATTGTAAGTACCCCTGATCTTTTAAACGTGGCCGATAATTCAATATGGGTTCCGAATCTTGTTCCAATTTATGATGTCCAGTTTATGCCCAGATTTGAAAATTCGCTTCAAGCTGATGTTATCAGAATTTGCCAGTCACCAACAAGGAAGTTCCATAAACATACGGATGAGTTTAAATCAGTTACGGCCCAGTTGAAAAAGATATATCCTAACATTGAAACGGTTATCATTGAAAAAACGCCATTTTTTGACTGCCTCAGGATTAAAAGGGCATGCAATATCGTATTTGATCATATGCGCGGATGGTTCGGGATTGCATCTCTGGAATCATTAAGCCAGGGGAAACCGGTTGTTGCGGGTTTGGATGACTGGAACATTCAATGTATCAAGGAGTTCGCCGGAGCAGATCAATTGCCCTGGATTGTGGCACGCAATAAAGGGGAACTTAAAACCGTACTGGATGATTTGATCAAGAACCGGGATACCCGGCAAGAGGCGGGACAAAATTCAAGACGGTTCATGGAAGAGTTCTGGACAGAACAGAAAGCGCTCCAAGTCTTGCTGGATGTCTACGATGATATGTAGAAGAGCTGTATCGGCCAATTTCCAAATCAGATTAGTCATGGGCTATTTAAAAACTCCCTTAATTAAGTAACTGCTGTTATTGGCGGGGATTATTTTTACAACTGTTTGAAATAGTGAGTCTATAATGAATGCACCCAAAGGTGTCGGAATAAATTCACCGGATATTCTTAAATATTTTTCTAAGCCTACGCTATATAAGGATTGGCTTGAAAAGCTTGATCGCCCGTTGACAAAAACCATAATAAACATTCCTGCGCGGGCCTCTTCAAAGAGACTTGAGCATAAAAACATAAAAAAACTGAACGGGATTCCCCTGTTGGCATATTCCATAATTATCGCAAAAAGCATACCCGCAGTGGATCGCGTATTTATTAATACCGATAGCCCCGAATATGCAGACATTGCCAGGGAATTCGGAGCCGAGGTTCCTTTTATAAGGCCCAAAGAATTTGCCGAGGATTCTTCCTCAATGGAAAAGGCAAATTATTTTCTTATTCGACATTTGATGGAAGAGAATTACCCGGCCGGCGCTATGGTGACTTTATATCCGACAAGTCCTTTCCGGAATATATCTGTTATGAATCAATTAACAGGGTGTCTTTCTTCACACAACACCGTTACAACATGTGTTGAGGTGGATTTAGACAAAAATAATATTTGTATGGATGATGGGGCGCATATCGTCAATAATACGGCCAGTCAAGGTCTTATTGCCGGTAAAACCCTTATTAAGTCAACAGGTTCTTTTTTGGGTACAAGTATCGGTGCCGGGCCCGCAGATTCTGTCAAACTGTATTTCCATAATAATCCGATTGAAACAATAGACATTGATACCATGGATGATTTCAAGCTTGCCGAAGAAATCGTTAATAGTAACCTTTATGATTTTGGAACCTCAATATGCGGATAATAATTGATTTTTGTCTTTATGAAAAAAGAGATGAAATCTTCATATCAAACCGGAAACTATTGGCAGGTTTTTTAGCTTATTTACTAAATGTTTTAAATTCAATATCAAACAGGCATCAGCCCATTGCCGTTACCAACCATAATAGGTTTCTGGGGGATTTACAGCCAGCCGGGTTCAGCGTGCAATATTTGCCAAATACTCGAATGTATAACTCTTACAAATCTCGAATCCTCTCGTTATTGGATACAGCTCTTCCCGGCACTGCAACAACCGAACAACTATTGATCATATCTCCTTTTAAAGGCGTTGTAACTTTAAACCGCATCAATGCGATGTTAAACAATTCGACTATGAAGACCCTTGAATCATATTCCTCAATGGCTTTGCTTAATTCAAATCAAAACCCGATTCGTTTTCATACAATTCCTAAAAAAAACGATACAGGTAAAACCGCTACAATAAGCCCCACCTCTTTTCTTTCATCACTTAACTTTATTTCGATGGTGAAAAAAGAGTACATCCAGGCGCTATCCAGCTATATTGACAGTCAGTTTGCACCTGAAATGCATGCCATTGATGAGGCTTTAATAGTCACACAAGCGTGTTTATTAAAGGATAAAAAGAGTAAACAGCCAATACCGGTTATAGCCCCTTTAGATGCACAGGAAGATATCCCGATATTATACAAGCTTCCAATTTTTAATTTTTCAAAAAACAGCAGGTTGTCATTTTAATGATCCAATTGATCACATTTTATTTACAATCATCACAGATAGAAGAATAATAAATATGCCGTCCTGCCTTTTTCTTCATATATGCCATCCTGACTTTGTTGCGGACCATTTTAGAACGCATCCGGATTTGTCCAACTTGTCACACCGTGAACAACAAATGTCTTTAAACCAGACCTGGTATGGGGATAGTTTTTTTTACAGCAAAGGGTTAAAAAAATGCGGCTGGGAGGCTGAGGACCTGATCATTAACGAGGCGCTGCAGGAGGCCTGGAAAAGGGAACATGACAGTACTCTTACAGGTGAAGCGCTTCTGGTCCGGCAGATTGAAGAAATTCAACCGGATGTCGTTTACCTTCACGATCTGGCTTTGGGCACAAAATCGTTCTTTAAACTTGTGAGACCCCACACCAGGCTAATCGTCGGGCAAATTGCCTCGCCGGTTCCTCCCCGGGCCTCCATGGAAGAGTTTGACATAATCTTTTCCTCTTTTCCCCATTTTGTGGAAAGATTCAGAGCGCAGGGAATTACAGCCTATTATCAACCTCTGGCTTTTGAGGCTGATATTTTAGAAACAATTCAGACAGAAAATAAATCGATCCCAGTTTCATATGTCGGAGGATTTTCAAAGCTTCACGCCGGACGTAATCAAACAATAGAAAAAATAGCTCAAAAGATTCCTCTGGAAATCTGGGGATACGGCATCAGTACCCTTCCTACCGGCTCCGCTATCCGAAAACGTGCCAATGGACCGCTTTGGGGGCGGGAAATGTTCCATGCGCTGGCCCAATCAAGAATAACTATTAATGGTCATATTGATGCTGCAGATTGTTTTGCCAATAATATGAGACTTTTTGAGGCAACCGGATGCGGGGCTTTGCTGATCACGGATTATAAAGACAACCTGAATCAGCTTTTTGAAATTGGAAAAGAGGTGGTCGCCTATCGCTCGGCAGAAGAAGCGGTGGCTTTGAGTCAGTATTACCTGACCCATCCTGAAGAGGCAAAAATAATTGCTACGGCAGGTCAACAAAGGACTCTGGAATTCTATTCTTATGATAAGAATATGGAACAAACTGCTGTTATTCTTTCACGCCATCTTAAATACTGCAATGAGGCCGCCCGCTACCAAATTCCCGAAAATGTCTCTACAGGGTTTGAGCAAATTAAACCGTCCGATATTACAACCGACCTGGTTGAATCCTGGCAGCATCCTGATATTGCAGTCAAACAAAGAGGGTTGGTTCAAGATGAACTGTGCAGGATGTATCAAGGCAAACCACCGGCTATTTTTAGAATCCTGGCTGAGACTCTCCAACCGCTCCTGCAGTCGAATTCACCGCTGCTTGAAATCGGCTGCGCCAGCGGATACTACTCTGAAATTATAGAATATTTACAATGCACGCAACTGAACTACTACGGTGTTGACTACTCAAAACATTTGATCAAAATGGCCCGGGAATATTACCCGCATCACAGGTTTACTTCGGCCGACGGTGCCGGCTTGCCTTTTGCCGATCACAGTTTTCCGGTGGTGATTTCATCTTGTGTTTTGCTTCACACTCCCAATTTTAAGGAGCATATCGCCGAAACCTGCAGGGTGAGCAGCCAGGCAATTATTGCACATCGGACGCCGCTTTGCCGGGGGCAGGAGACACGTTTTTTTACTAAAAAGGCATATGGACGTCCAACCGTTGAGCTTCAATTCAATCAGGATGAACTGGTCAACGAATTCCGCCGTCACAATTTTCAATTGCATCAGATCAATGAGTATGTTTCCAACCCGGATCAGGATGCTTTTGAGGCAACCCTTCTTTTTAAAAAATTATAATGACTGATTACATTAAACCTGCAAATCAAAACGGCCCAGTGATTCTGGTCTCCCGGGAAATCGGTTTTACCTTCCCCAACTCCTATGCCTATCTTACCGGCTATCTTCGTAGTCAGGAAGAAGAGGTGAGGATGCTCTTTCGGCGAGGCAACCTGAAAAAACTGGTGGATCAGATTATTTCTGAAAAACCGGTGCTGGTGGGTTTTGGCAATCTTTACCCGGAGCTAAAGGAAATTCGTGACATCATAAAAGCCCTTGACGAGGCCGGGAGAAATTTTCCTATCGTAATAGGGGGCCAGATGGTATCCCCGACTCCGGAGTTTGCATTGGAGATTACCGGGGCGGATTTTGGGATTATCGGTGAAGGAGAGATCATTCTCGACAATCTGGTCAAGGCGATTAGAAATAATGATGATATCTCAGGAATCAAAGGCCTTGTATACCGTGACCAGCAGGAAATTATTTCCAACGGCCCGGGACCGTTCATCAAGGATATGAGCAAGCTGCCTTCGATCCCCTATGAACTGTTTCCGACCGAGGAGTGGCTGCCCATCGGTCGATGGTACGCCGAACATTGCCCGCAACCCCACTGGAAGCTTGAAGATCGGGTGATTAATGTCCATGGCGGCAGAGGATGCCCTTATTCCTGTAATTTTTGCTACCATCACAGTTCTCCCCGGTATAGACCCATAACACAAATGATTGACGAGGCGAGTGAGGCTCTGAATCGCTTTGACGGCAATATGCTTTATTTTTCAGATGATCTCGTTCTGGCCACTCCCAAGCGGGCTCGTCAATTAATTCAGGCGCTAAAAAAAATAAACCGGCCGGTGGAATTTTCAGTTTCAGCCCGGTTTGATATTCTTAAGAGAATGGATGATCACCTGTTGAGCGAGTTAAAGGCAAGCGGTTGCCGGATCATGGGGCTCGGTATTGAATCCGGCTCGGATCGAATTCTGGATATTATCGGGAAGAACTGTACTGCGGAAGATATCCAGAATGGTCTTTCACGCCTGTATCAGCATAATATTCTGCCTACTGTCTCGATTATGGTCGGGCAATTATCCGAAACCAGGGAGGATGTGGAAGCATCCATTCGACTGATGGAAGAATCAGTTCGTATCAATCCCCAAATCCAATATGCGTTCACGCTTACCACACCTTTTCCGGGCTCAGCGCTTTACGAGCATATTTTCAGCCAGGGCCTTTTACAAAACCATAGGGAGTTCTATGATCGATATTTTGCCGGCGCTTCCGACTTCACCCAGGTTGTCAACCTGTCGGCAATGGGTGACAAGGAGGTAATGGAGATGTTTAATAAGCTGAACACGGCTTATCAGAAAGCAAAAGGTCATGCCTGAATCTATCAAGCGTCATTATTGTACTTATTTTGACCGCAACTATCTCGTGAGAGGTGTTGCCATGATTCAATCCCTTATTCGCCATGAAGAGGGAAATTGCGTGATTTTTGTGGTCTGTATGGATGAAATCAGTCGGTTAATCCTGGGAAAGCTAAACTTTCCCGGTGTAATTTTGATCGGCCTTCATCATATCGAAAATTATGACCGGCAATTTCTGGCAACCCGGCAAGATCGTTCCATTGTCGAATATTATTGGACATCCACCCCGGTAATCTGCAATTACCTCATGGAACACTTCAGTGAGATTGAAACCCTGATTTATTTAGATGCGGATCTCCTCTTTTTTTCTTCACCAAGTCCGATTTTTGAAGAATTTTACGATGCGTCAATATTGATCCATGAGCACCGTTTTTCTCCACAGCTTTCCCACCTGGAAGTCAACGGCAAATATAACGTCGGACTCGTGGGGTTCAAAAACGACCCCGGTGGAAGAGAGGCGGTCTCCTGGTGGCGGGAGAGGTGTATTGAATGGTGTTATTATCGCATCGAAGACGGAAAATTGGGAGATCAGCTTTATCTGAACGATTGGCCTGAAAGGTTTGATCGGGTTCGTGTACTTTGTCATCCCGGTGCTGCCCTTGCACCCTGGAATCATGACCAATATTCTTACAGCCGCCAAGCGGAGCCATTTCAGGTGAACGGAAAACCGGTGATCTTCTATCATTTCCAATCGTTCCAGTTTCTCCATCCTGAGGTGATGGTGCCGGCGGCTCATGTCGTTTATCCCCTCACCGTTGAACTGCTTGAATTGTTTTTTGTGCCGTACCGCCATGCCCTTGCGGCTGCTTTGGAAAAGGTAAATGCCATATTTCCGGAATTTGATTTTGGTCTGAAGACCGTAGATCTTGATGTTGAGCAGCAGGTGATTATAGGAGGGGCTGCAACCGCCCGAAGGTTACTGCCGAAACGCATCTGGCGTGAGCTTGTTGATAATATTCTTTACAGTCCGGCTGTGCAGCTTAAAGAATAGAATATTGATTATTGTCTTAGGCACTTATTATGCAAAATATCGGAAGTCAGGAGTATTGAAAATATGAATATTCTCGCTATAGGCGCACATTTTGATGACATAGAACTCGGGTGCAGCGGCACCCTCATCAACCATGTGAAAAAGGGAGACCGGGTCATTGTAATGGTCATCACCAATTCCGAGTATTCCAGTCAGGACGGTGCCGTTTTCCGCAGCCGGGAAGTGGCATATACCGAGGGCAAACACGCAGCTGATATAATTGGGGCAGACAAACTTATCTGTCTGGATAAAGACACCTTTACCGTTGCCTATGACGACCCTCTGGTCCTGGAAATCATAAAGGTCCTGGACAAGTTTGATATTGATACTGTGTACACCCATTGGGTGCACGATATCCACCGTGACCATCAGATGACTGCCAATAGCAGTATGATGGCATGCCGCCACGTTCCCAGATTTCTGATGTATCGCAGCAATTATTATGACGCGAACACAAGTTTTAGGGGCAATTTCTACTCCGATATCACTGAAGTCATTGAAACAAAAAAAGAAGCCATACTTGCCCATGAGTCCGAGCTGACGAGGGTGGACAATGCGTGGCTTAAATTTTTTATGAACCAAAATGCCAACGACGGCCAGAAAATCGGTGTTCAGTACGCCGAAGCCTTTGAAATTGTCAGGTACCTGATATAGGAAACAATAATGATCGTTACCATCCACCAGCCCGATTTTATTCCCTGGCGGGGATTCTTCGACCGTCTACGTCAGGCGGACCTGTTCGTCGTTCTGGATGACGTGCAGTTTTTGCGCCGTGGCTGGCATCACCGAGACCGTATCAAGACTCAAAAAGGCCCGGCATGGCTCACGGTTCCCACGCTGCGAAAGGGCCGGTTCCATCAGCTTATCCGGGACGTTCGCATAGATAATTCTTCGAATTGGCGCAGAAAGCATCTGGGTTTGATTCGCGCCTCATATGCCAAAGCCCCTTGTTTTGAAGAAAATTTTACGAAGTTAGAGGCTGTCTATGGACACTGCCATGAACTTCTCATGGATCTTTGCATGGATTTAATTTACTGGGCAATGAACCGGCTGTGTATTGAAACAAAATGCATCTTTTCCTCTGATCTTAATGCACCGGGTACAGGCACGGAACGGCTGGTGAACATCTGTGCCGAAATGGGGGCGGATACGTATCTGACAGGCACAGGATCCAAAGACTATCTGGACGAATCGCTTTTTGCAAAGGCCGGCATGAAGGTGAGATGGCAACAGATAGGCATGCAGCCCTATCCGCAGTTGCACGGCGTGTACGAGCCTGACCTTTCTATTCTCGATTACCTGATGATGCAGGGTTCGATAACCGGAGAGACGGCCCATGACTGATACCCGGAACCGCAGCCTGCGTTTGACCGTACTCGTGGACGATCCTGCATCCTGGATTATTCCCTGGGCAAAAAAAATGTTGGCACACCTTTCGCAAAAGCACCGGATCGTTCTGGTTCACGATGCCGAAGCAATCACACAGGGAGATGTATGTTTCCTGCTCGGCTGTGTAAAGGTTCTTTCCCCTGCGGTGTTGGCAAAGAATAAAAATAACATTGTGGTCCACGAAAGTGATTTGCCACAAGGACGTGGGTTTTCACCTGTGGCGTGGCAGGTGCTGACCGGATCTGAGTCCATCCCCGTGACCCTGTTCGAGGCAACTGCCGATATGGATGCCGGCCCCGTGTGGCTGCGCAGCATGATGATGCTCGACGGCACTGAGCTCATGCCGGAACTGAGGCAAAAGCAGGGGGAAAAGACCGTGGAGATGTGTCTGGAATACTTAAAGCTTCGGGATACGTTGACCCCTGTTCCCCAGAGCGGTTCCGGCAGTGAATTCCGGCGCCGAAACCAAGAGGATGATCGGCTGGATCCAGACAAGACCATTGAAGAACTATTCGACCATCTTAGAATCGTGGATAATGAGCGGTATCCCGCCTGGTTCAAGTTGCGGGGCAGGCGCTATCGCCTTACCATAGCACCCATGGATGAGGATGATGATCATGCTTAAGGCGACACTGATCAACCCGGACAAACCGGTTTTGAAATGCGAATTCGATATGCCCGCACCCGGATCAGTGCAGAGGCATCCTGAATTCAGTGCGTTTTTGCAGGAAATAAAAAGTATGGATGAAGCACGGGTGGAATTGGCGTCAGGTGCCGTCACCGGCTTCAGCGTTCCGCTGGATTCGTGGCTCAAGGGCAATGCCGCTGCAGACCCCGGCCACGCCTCCTGGCAGGCCGAGTTCTTCAAAACCGTGCTTGAAAATTTTTACTATACTCCGGAAGGGGAGCTGTGTGTCAATTTTCACCAGAGGGGTTTCGACACCCCTGAACGATGCTGGCTTTTTTGTCTGAACCAGGGTCATTTCCGGGATTACGTGCTCAACAGGATTTATTGGTATCTTGGTCCCCGGCAGGGTGTGGTTTCATCCTTTCCGCTGCATGTGGATATCGAAACTGCCAACACCTGCAACATGAGTTGCCCCATGTGTTTCCATGACCGGTTGAAGGAAGTGGGCCAGATGGAGTTCGATCTCTTTTGCAAGGCAATTGATGAGTGCGAAACCGAAGGTGTCTTTTCAGTACGCCTTTCATGGCGTGGTGAACCGCTGACGCATCCGCGCATCAAGGAGATGATTGCCTATGCGGCAAAACGCATCAAAAATGTTTCATTCCTTACCAATGCCTTCTACATAGAAGACGATATCATAGATTGTCTTATCCAAAACCAGGTCAGCTACGTGGCTGTCTCCTTTGACGGCATAGGGGAGGTCTACGAGGCTGTCCGCCGGCCGGCGAAGTACGAGGAAAACCGCAATCGTCTTAAGCGGCTTTTACAAAAACGTGATGAAGCAGGCTCCGTTCGCCCTCAGGTACGCGTCTGTACGGTCTGGCCTGCTGTCAGCAAGGATCCTGAAGGCTATGCAGAGGCCATGGCACCGGTATCGGACTATATGGTCTACAATCCCTACATTAATTTCAAGGGCCCCATGATTCTCAAGGAAGGCTTTGTCTGCCAGTATCCGTGGGAGCGCATCATGATCGCTTTTAACGGCAAGGTGCAGCCCTGCACCGGGTGGAATGCCCAGGATATCGTGGTGGGCAATCTTGAGGAAAAAAGCATCCGCGAGTTGTGGCACTGCCGGGATATGCAGAACATCCGGCGTAAGCACGCACAGGGAAAGCGTATGGAACTGTCTTCCTGCGCTGAATGCAGACACGGCTCCAAGGGAGATTCCGACTTGAGTATTGAGACTATTCTGGGGAGGGAATACTAGGTGTGAAGGTTGCCTTACTTGCCAATTGGGGTCTCGGAGGGGTGGTGCTTGAGACGCTGGCCCGCATGGAGAATATTGTGGTCTCCTTTGCAGTGAGTGATTTCAACCGTGGAACGCCTGGCGCATGGCAAAACACCGTACTGGAAACAGCTGAAGGGTTTGGCTTGCCCTGTTTCAGGGCCGGGGAGCTTTCCCGGTTGGAAATGGCAACCCGCCTCGGAGAGGTTGACTTGATGATCTGCCACGCCTGGAAGACAATTTTGACCGAAGATGTTTTTGGGGCACCCAGGTTAGGCAGCCTTAACCTTCATCCGTCGTTGTTACCCAAATTCAGGGGGCCTTCCCCCCATAAATGGGTGGCGGCAAGCCGGGAAACAGAACACGGGATCACCTGCCACGCCATGGATTCAGGCGTGGACAGCGGCCCCATAATCGCACAGAAACGCGTACCCCTTATGGGCAATGAATCATCGGACGAGCTTGTGGATTTACTCAAGCCGCTGGTAAAGCCCCTGATAGAAACTTCCATCAGCCGGATTCTGGACCCGGATTTCCGGCCGCGTCCGCAGGATATAACCCGCATCACCTATGCACATCGAATTTGAGGTAAGGCATGAAAAAGTCAGAGACGCTGGTTCAGTTCAGCTGTGAGAGCAATCTTGAGTACCTAAGGAATGAGTGGCGCAGGGGTAAAGGCAAGTTACTAGGCTACCTGCATAATCGTTATCAGTGGAAAAGTTACCCCGCGAAACGTAAGGTGGCCCAATTCCCCTTGAACGTGGATATTGAGGTGAGCAGTAAGTGTCAGATCAAGTGCGACCACTGCTTTCGACAGTATATGGATATCGGGGAAAACGATTTTATGCCCCTTGATATGTATAAAAAAATTGTGGGTGAATGCGGCAAGCACGGCCTGTTTACCCTGAAATTTTCCATGCGTGGAGAGCCGCTCCTTCACCCAGACATTGTGGAGATGGTGGATTTTGCCAAACGGTCGGGGGTCAGGGAAGTGTGGATCAACACAAACGGCGGGAATTTTACTGAAGAGATGGTGCGCGGACTGATGGGGGCGGGCGTGGACTGGATCACCATGAGTTTTGACGGGCTGGGTGCAATGTACGAATCCGTTAGAAAACCGTTGAAGTATTCGGAAAGCCTCGAAAAACTGAAGATGATGCGCAGGGTGCGCGACGAGCTTGGGGTAAGTACGCTACTCAACGTACAGACCATCTGGTCCGCAATCAAGGATGATCCGGAAGTCTATATTTCGCTGATGAAGGGTATTGTGGACCGCGTGGCCTACAATCCGGACATGACCTTTGAGGAAAGTACCATGGTAACGGATGATGCCTATGTCTGTCCCCGGTTGTGGCAGCGTCTGTGTATCACCAGCACCGGCAGGTATCTGAAATGCCCCTCTGACTTCATGATGGAAGAGATCCTCGGTACTGTTGATGAATACACCGTCAAGGAAGCTTGGGATATTCTTCAGGAGCGTCAGCGTCAGCTCCACATCGACGGACGGAAAAAGGAAAGCCGTGTATGCAATAAATGTCACCACGGTGCCAAAAAGGTGCCCAATAAACTGAAGCTGGCCGGGGGCGATCTCCATGATTATACCTATGAACGCAGGAAAGAGTTTAAAGGGCATGGCCTGAACCGAAAGGAAGAACAGTAAAAATGAGCCGTACTCCTGTCTCTGATAAGAAAACCGATTCCACGGATATCATACAAGTACCTGTGAAAAAAACTCCTCTGGTTATTCCAGCTATGAATTGCTTGTGGTTCTGGTTTGATGACGACATCAAAGCACTCAACGGCACAGCGGAAGACTGTATGCGGAAGTATCGTACCCTGGAGGACGCTGGTGTTGCCGAAAACGGGGTGGAGATCGCCATCACGCCGGACCGTATTGTTGGCAGACAGCCTTTTGATCGTGACTTTATTCGCCAGTATGCAACACACCCCTTTAAATGTGTGCATATCACTCACGAAGACATCGATTTTTTGGAGCTTCCAGAAATGCCTGGTCACCTGGACCGGCTCCGGGCAGTCCTCGAAGACCTGGAAACCGGAAAGATTGTTTTGCATGCCCACCATTTGAAGGAGAATCGAAAGGCCCGGCGGGACCTTCTCATAAAACATCTTCCGGAAACTGTGGTGCAGTTGGAAAACAACGGATTCGATTGCCAGTGGGGAAGCCGTCCGGAAAACCTTGAAGCTGTTTTTACCGATTGCCCGGAATTTACCCTGTGCCTGGATGTTGCCCATATCTGGGATTTTGAGGATCTGACCCTCGAAGGATTTCTTTCTCGTCCGCTGTTGAAGACGCGTATCACTGAAATTCACTGGAGTTATTCCACCAATCGTCTGACTGAAGATCCCTATAGTTTGAAAGGGTATTCGGGTTATGCTCCTTTTCACGCTCTCTTTTCACTGATCGATAAATCCCCTGACGAGCAGGTTAAGGACCTAATATCCGGCTATCCTGTAGTGATAGAGGGGGCAGTTCCCAGAGAAGATACGACATTGGAATACATTAAAAAAGAAATCCAATTTGTTCGACAAAAAGGATAAACAGATGTTCATCATTGCAGAAATAGGATTCAACCACGAAGGCGACCTGGATCAGGCCGACGCTATGATCCGGGCAGCAGCCCGAGCCGGTGCCGATGCCGTTAAGTTTCAGACGTTCAGGGCATCCGATCTTGCATTGCCCGATGCCCCTCATTACAAACTGATAGAATGCGGCGAACTTGATCGTGGCGCCCATCAGCGGCTTGCTAAGACGGCAGGAGACGAAGGTGTCGATTTTCTTTCCACCCCGTTCTCCGTGGCAGCGGTGGATATGCTCCAGGAGCTAGGTGTCCCGGCCTTCAAGGTGGCATCAATGGATTGCACTAACAAACACCTTTTGGGTCGCATTGCCGCCACTGGAAAACCCGTCTACCTTTCAACGGGTATGGCCAATGAAACCGAAATCTCCGAGAGCCTCGCCTTCCTTAAAGAGCAGAACAGCGGGCCGGTGAGCATCCTTCACTGCGTCTCCGTTTATCCTCCGCCGGCGGACGCTTTGAACCTGGCTACCATTCCATGGCTGAAAGAGCGTTTCGGCATTCCCGTGGGGTATTCCGACCACTATCCCGGCATCGATGCCTGCATTGCTGCTGCCGCCCTTGGCGCAGAGATCATAGAAGTCCACTTCACCCTGGATACCACTAAGCCGGAAGGCGATCATGGACACTCCGCAGACGAGGCACAGCTTGGGGAGCTGGTCCGTCGTACGGCTGATTTCCACGCCATGACAGGACGTCCAGAACTTTCCGGGAGAAAGGACCGTAACGCAGCTACAATGTTCCGCCGGGGCATGTATGCTGCCAGGGATCTGATTGCGGGAGAGCTGCTCACTGAAGCGGACTTGCTGTTTTGCCGGCCAGCCTCGGCGCTTGGCCCTTCCGATCTGAAAGGGGTGCTGGGCAAATGCCTAATCCGACCCATTGATCAGTACACCGCCATAGAAAATGACATGTTTAATCAATAAACCGGAGATGTATGCAACGAATCCATCTGCCTGATATTTTCCGGGGACTGAGCCGTGAGGAGAAGTTTGTCGAATACCGGCGCTTGTGGAAACTTGCGGCAGACTACAAGGTTCTTACCAGTTTTCCCCTGCACCTTGATATTGAGCTTTCCGGGCGCTGTAACCTGTCCTGCTCCCACTGTTTTCAGAACGGCAGGCTCAAAGGGCCGCTGGGGCTTATGGACATGGACCTTTTCCGCAGGCTCATCGACGAGGGCGAGCAAAAGGGACTGTGCGCCGTCAAACTCCAGATTCGTGGTGAATCCTTGTTGCATCCGAAATTCGATGAGGCCGTAAGATATGCCAAGGATGCAGGAATCCTTGACGTGCAATTGACCACCAACGCAATCCTGCTGACGGAACAACTGTCGCGGGAGATCATCACAGCAGGGCTGGATGCGATCATTTTTTCCGTGGATGCCCATCATGGAGACTGCGTGCAGGATTATTCCCGTGTAGAGCGTAATATGCTTGGTTTCATGGCGGTCAGAAAAGAGATGGGCGCAAATCTGCCGTGGGTCCGGGTTAAGGCTTCCATTGACGAAACCAGCCAGCAGGCGTTTGACGACGCCAAAGCGCTTTTGAAGCAGCGTTTTCCCCTTGCGGACCTGTATATTGTTTCCCGGCTGCACGATTTCCGGCCCACGGTGGATGCATTTCCCGACCTGCATAAAAATTATGAACTGCTTCCATGCCATTATCCCATGCAGCGGCTGGCGGTGTTCTGGAACGGTGAAACAACGGTGTGCTGTCTCGATTATAACAACGACTGGGCCTTCGGCGACGCCGCGGTGCAGAGTGTTGAACAGATATGGAATTCAGATCGGTTGAACAGGTTTCGAAGCAGACAGCAGGCCTGCCGCCAGGCCATGTCCATCTGCCGTCACTGCCATGTCTGTGTAAAGGCGAAGGGCTGTGTGGGCGAGGACGTTTCACCGCGCCACATGCTGGACCTTGCGCCCGGCAGGGAGAGATGATGTCAGATATCCTGCGCGCACTGGTGGTCGTCCAGGCCAGGTACAATTCATCCCGCCTGCCGGGAAAGGCGTTATACCCGATGGCCGGCATGCCAATGATCAGCTTTTTACTGCGGCGAATGAAAACGGCACTGCCCGGAACATTCGGAATTGTTCTTGCCACGGGACGGGGCCACGAAAATGACCCTCTGGCCCGCTGGGCCGAGTCTGAGGGGGTGGCGGTATTCAGGGGACCGGAAGCAGATGTGGTGCAAAGATTTTTTCTGTGTCTGCAGGCGTACCCGGCAAATGCCGTGGTTCGGGTAACCGGCGACAATCCCCTGACCTGTCCGGAACTGTTGATAGAACATGTCCGGTGTTTGGAATCTGAAAAGGCAGAATACGTGCAATTCACCAATTTACCCTTCGGGGCAGGATCCGATGTGTTTTCCCCTCAGTGCATCAGGAAGATTTATGAGGAAGCATCTGCTCCGGGCGAGCGGGAACACCTGAATCTCTACGTGCTGAACCACGAAGACCGGTTCTCGGTAATCCGTCCCAGACTGGAGGGAAAACTGGCCCGCCCGGACCTGCGGATGACTGTTGATACCATGGAGGACTGGGAACGGATGAACCGACTTGCAATGCGGCTTGGAAACGAGCCCTGGAGGGCGCGCCTTGCCAAAGCCGTTAAATATCTGGCTTCCTGACCTGTTTGAACATCAGACCGGGGTCCGAGTGCTTTTTCGTGTGGATGCAGGACGGGTGCCGGGACTCTCTTTCGGACACCTCTCACGCTGCACTCTGCTTGCCTCCGTACTCAGGGAAGCCCTTGGGGGGGAGAGTCTTTTCCTCATGCGGTCCGACTGTCGGGAAACGGCGGAAGGTGCTCAAATTGCAAGGAAGATGGGACTTAATGTAATGCCCCTGCAGGGCAGCGAGGCCGAAGCGGTGATTCATCGGTTCAGGGAAACGAAAGCCCACTGGCTGGTCAGCGACTTGCCGTACCCTGACCAGGATACTGGGTATTTCAGTACACTTCGGAAAACCGGAGGACGTGTCCTTTTTATTGACGATGCCAGATACTTAGTGCCGGAAGCAGATGTTGTTCTCAATTCAAGCGTGCAGGCGCCGGAACGATATTCCGGGACAAGATGTGCAAAGCTGCTGCTGGGACTGGATTATTTTATTTTCCGGAAATTCGGTTCGGAGACCATCCGGTGGGGAAGCGGGCTCCCCAAGGTGCTGTTGACCTTTGGGGGATCGGATCCCACTGGCCTGACCATTCGTACCCTGGAAACCCTCAGTGAGCTTAGCGGAAAAATCGCCCCGCTTGCAGTGCTCGGGCCCGGATTCCGCGAGATCGACAAAACCCGGCAGGCTGCTTCGGCAGTGGGTGCTGAGGTGATTCACGCACCCGGGGAGATTGAGGGGTATTTTTTCGGTGCCGACCTGGTGGTCTGCGCTGGAGGCAGGACCATGTATGAGTTGAATACCCTGGGCATCGACTTTTTACCCATCGGTAGTGCGGCACATGAAGCTGACGCGGTGGCAGCCTTTTTGAAACGCGGCCTGATACCTTCGGGGCTGCCTGAGTGGGACCGGGATCGGTTCCTTACCCTTCTGAAACAACGAGCAGGAATATTATGAAAAACGTGATAATAGGGACGCAGACACTGGGTAAAGGACACCCGACTTTTTTTGTGGCAGAACTGGGCATCTGTCATGAAGGACGGCTGGATGTGGCCCTTGAACTGACCCGGGCCGCTGTAGCAGCAGGGGCGGACTGCGTAAAGACCGAGACCTTCCAGCGCAAAAACCTTGTCTATTCCCCGGAAGCCACCACCAGTTATGAAATCTGGGGAAAATCCCATGAGGTGTCCCTTGCCGATCACATGGACCGTTATGAGCTTTCCCTGGACGAACATCATGAGGTGCGCAGAGAATGCGCCCGTCTGGGGGTGCCGTTCATGTCCACGGCCCATGACTTCGAGGCTGTTGATTTCCTGGCGGATATCAAGGCCGATGCCATCAAGGTGGCTTCGCCTGACATCGTGCATTTCCCTTTGCTAAAACACATTGCGGCCAAAGGCCTGCCTGTCTTCCTCGACACCGGTTCCGCCCTTCGGCACGAAATTATCCAGGCCGTTAATTTTTTGAGGACCAACGGGCTGGATGATATTGTGGTGAACCACAATCCCAAGGGGCATCCCGCTCCCCCCGCCGGGCATGCACTTCTGGAGATCCCTTTGCTGATGGAACTGCTGCAGATCCCCATCGGACTTGCCGACCACTATGAAGGGTATGAGATGCTTTACGCCGCAGTTGCCGTCGGGGCATATACTGTTGAAAAACCCATATCTCGCGACCGCTTTGTCGAGGAACCGGAGCGCAACTGGTCGATCTCACTGGAAGACCTTCCGGGGGTAATCCGCAACGTCAGGGCCGTTTGTGATGCGGTGCAACCCAAGCAGGAACTCTCCTCTGCATCATCGGCTTACCGGTCCAATAATCGCATGGCCTGTGTGGCCAAATCCGACCTATTGCCGGGTGACGAAGTAAGCTTTGAAAATTTTACCTTCGGCAGACCCAGAAAGGGGATCGGTGTGGATTTTTGGGATCTGGTGGAAGGCCGGAAGCTGAGAACCCACCTGTCCAGGCATGAATTTCTCAACTGGGAGCATCTCTAATGACAGCACCTGCCTGCCTGATTGTGGCCAGAAAAGGATCGAAACGCCTGCCCGGGAAAAATTCCATGGATTTTATGGGAGAACCTCTTTTTATGCGGGCCGTGCGTACGGCCAGGGAATCCGGACTTTTCCGGGACATACTTTTCAGTACCGATGACGAACGAATCTTAGAGGCGCTGCAGGGGACCGAAGGCGTTACCGTACATGAGCGCAGCCCAGCCCTGGCCGGGGATGAGGTCACCGTTATGCAGGTGCTTGACGCCCTTCTTCAGGAGAGGCCCCCGTCATTTGTCGGCGCCATGGACTGTTTTATCCTCACCCCCTGCTCACCTTTGCGAACTCAGGAGCACCTGCGCCGTGCCTGGAAACAGTACGTAAAAAGTGGTGGCACCTCTCTTCTAAGCATTACGAAATTTCCCTCTCCCCCTGAACTGGCACTGGATATGGCGGACGGCCTTATCTCACGCAACTGGAGAGGTGCTGCCCGAAAAGCCGAGCATCCGGTTCAGTATTACCTGAACGGCGCGTTGACAATCATCAACTTGGAAACGTTCAAACAAGAAAATAGCTTTTTTACCAAGCGTACTGTAGGATTTGTTATGCCCTCCCACGAGGCCGTGGATGTCGACGAGATAGAAGATTTGGAGTTTGCTAGATGTCTGGCCACTTGATCGGAACAGAGGAAATTTTGAGCCGGGATAAGAATGTCCTCAGACGGCACTGGGGAGTGACGGGCAATTCACTCAAAAGGCTCGCCGATGGGTGTTATTTGTTGACCGGAATCAAAGAAGTCTACTTTTTTAAACGCCACAGCTTTCTTGCCAACCCCAATGTACGTTACTTGGAGGTGCTCTACAGATCAGCTTCTGACAGGTGTCTGGTGCCCAGGATGTTTGAAAATGTGAACGGCACTCTTCTGGCGGAAGAGGACGGAAATTTTTTCAGCCTTCAGGAATATGTTGAATCCGATGCCTGTGGGAAAGAAAGCGAAATGCCCCGGAGACTTGCGGCATTACACGAAGCCTTTGCAGATGCTGAAGTCGAGCCCTTTGCCAATCATATGGGGTGTACTGTCACGAATTTGCCACAAACGCTTGAATATCTGGGGATTTCTGAAGCCATGGACGCCGTATCACGGGTTCAGGCCGTGCTTGACGATACGGAGCCGGTTGTCATCCATGGAGATCTGCACCAGGGCAATGTACTTTGGCAGAACGGAACCCCTGTTTTTGTGGACATTGATTCTGCCCATTATTCACATCCGATGATGGACGTTGCGTTTTCTGCATTTCGAATACTGAATGCCAACGTCAGGGATGCGGCGGCGTTTGCTCAGGCGTATGCCGATGCTTCCGGCAGGGATATGCCTGTAGATCTCTTGTGGCATTTTTTGGTCTGGGCCGTTTCTCAGCGCATTGCATTTATACACCTGGAAGCTGAAAGGGGATGCGGAATGTGGATACCAGATCTTGCCAATCAAAAGAAGTATCTTAAGGCTGCACTACAAAAAATTCGGAGACCGGAAGCCAAATGCTTCTGACGGATCAGAAATGTTAACCCATAAACGAGGGACGCCAAATGATATATCGCCATCTCGGTAAATCTCAATTGCGTGTCAGTGTCCTGGGACTTGGCGGAATGCAGTTGGGAGGCCCGATTACCAGAAACGGAAGACCTTGCGGGCTGCCTGAATTACATGAGGGCACTGAAATTAAAATCCTTGAAAAAGCGGTGAAAAACGGCATCAATTTTATTGATACGGCGCGGCATTACGGGCGGAGTGAAGCCGTAATCGGATCATTTTTAAAAAAGTATCCCGACTCGCTGACCGTATGTTCAAAGTGTGGTATCAGACCGGATAAAACTATGGATATATCCGGAAAATACATAGAACAATCGGTATCAGAGAGTTTAGAAGCCTTGCAATCTGACTCTGTCGATATTTATTTGGTGACATTGCTGCAATTCGATCCGGCCCGGGTTGATGAGGCGATTGCCACGTTACAGCACCTGAAGCAAAAAGGCCTGATCAGGTATCTGGGTGCTTCGGTGAAACGGGTGGAAGATGCCGAGTACCTGATCAACACACACGATATTGATGTTATTGAAGTCCCTTACAATATTTTTAATGTAAATTTCGGGATTTCAGTTATGTCGGCCTGCAAGGCGAAACAGATTGGGGTTATTGTGAAGTCCCCGCTGAACACCGGCGTCTTATCGGGTAAAATTATTCCTGATACGCGTTTTCATCATGACGACAGCCGTCGATTCTTTCTTAACAAGAATGAAATTTCAATTCGCAATCAATGGGTTTCAATATTTTGTGAACAATTGGGGTTAGACCCTGAAAAAATACATGAAACCGCGCTTCGTTTTGTGGCATCAAATCAGAACGTCTCAACCATGGCTGTGGGAATGCGGTCCATCGTTCAGTTGGAACAAAATATCAATATCATTGAAGAAACTCTATTCGATGATACGACCTGTAAAAAGATAGAAGCCTATTCTATGCATTCAAAAGGAGGATTTAATTGGAACCAACAGAAAAAGAAAAAATAGATCCCTTAAAGCTTTATTTTTCAAAAGACTATTACCGTGATATTTCGGAGGGACCTAACGATTTTCCCACATTGCTACTTTTGGACGCAAGTTCCTTATGTAACTATACATGCATTATGTGTAAGAGGGGGATGTATGTGCCTGAAAGAGAAGAAACAGGTCTCGGAAATGGACACATGTCTCTTTCGCTGGTTAAAAAACTGGTGGAAGAGTGCAGGGATGAAAAATCTTTCCTGGGATTTCATTTTGCAGAACTCGGCGAACCCTTAATGAACCCTGATATCGTTGAAATGGTCGCGGCGGTCAATAATGCAGGTATGAAAACCCAGATTGTTACAAATGGCTATTTCCTGAATGATAAGATGATAAAATCCCTGATAGAGGCGGGATTAACCAAGATAAAGATATCTTTTCAAGGGGCTACGGAGGAAAAATACCGGTTTTGGCGGAATAATGACTACTATCCCCAAATCGTTCAGAATGTGCATCGAGTTGTTGAGCTCAGAGATGAAATGAAAAGTGACCTCTTTGTTCAGGTTGGTACCAGTTCCTGTGATGATACGATGGAAGAACTTGAGAATTATGTCGCCTACTGGGAGAAGGTTGTGGATCATGTGTACTGGAATTATACCGGTTTATTGCATATTCAGGATGATTCCAGAATTTCAGACCTAAACGTTCTTCGTAAAGCAGAGCGGAGAATTGAAAGATGCAAGGAACCTTTTGTGAGAATGGCGGTTCTCTGGGACGGAAGAGTAACGCCCTGTCCCTCTGATGAATCAACTTTCGTCGGGGATTTGAACAAACAAACCATCCGGGAAGTCTGGCAATCCAAGGAGATAAATAAGGTTAGAAAGAGAATAATTGAGCATGGCAATGTTCTTGAAAAATGCCAGTACTGCATTCAGCAGCCTAAAAAAACACTGGATTACACGTACCGCTATGATGATTAGACCCTGGGTGAAATTAAGGAGCCCATATCCCTCGGGCCGGCGTCTGACGATCATTTATGTAATTCTGACTATCCCCTAATTTTCAATAGGTTGAATAAGAGAGATAACAGGTTTTGAGGAGGCATGAAGGAATTGAGATGCCGCTCAACCTTATCCTCTTTAGAAGCCTGAATTACTTATTGGAGATGTAAATGAACAACACCGTGTATCCAAAGACAATTTCGGTTGAAGTTACCAATAATTGTAACAGCCAGTGTCTTATATGCCCCCATGGTCATAATTTAATAACTTCCAAGGGGTATATGACCAAAGATTTATTCCATACAATATTGGACAGAATCGATCATTTGAAAGAAGAGATAAACCTTGAGATGCATGGCGTCGGAGAACCACTGCTTCATGTCCAGTTGCCGGAATTCATAAAAGAAGCCGCCTTGCGGGGGTTCTGGCCTACCTTATGCACCAATGCGATCCTCCTGAATGAGTCCACAACGCAACAACTCCATAGCTGTGGTTTAAAAAAAATCGTCGTCAGTCTTGAGACCAAGGAAAACTATGAACGTATCCGGGGCATCAACATTTATGATTATGTTTTAAGGAACGTCCGTCATCTTGCGGATACTTACCCCGACATAGAATTGGAAATATATATGATTTCACTTGAAGGGGATGACATAGAAAATTTTTCTCTATTCAAAAAACAATTTCCCCAGAAACATATTCGCTTTAATCAATTTCAGGCCTCTGACTGGTGCGGTACGATTCCGTTTGATAATTTATCAACAAAGTCAGGCAACATTGTCAGAAATTCTGTCTGCCCGCTTTTCAGGCATTATTGCGCCATTGATTTCCAGGGATTCGTCCGTCATTGTTATCTGGACTACAACAGTGAATTTATTTTCGGGGATATCAATAAGCAGAGTTTTGATTCAATCTGGAACTCGGCTCAGCGACTGGATGTCATGGAGAATATGAGAGCCGGCCTGTATGACAACCTGCTACCCTGTCAAAACTGTGTATTTCCTTTTATTGAAGCAAGTGAAGAGGAGGCGTCCTCTGATGTGGTTGACAATGATGAGTTTAAGCGCCCGGAAATGCAATTGCTGTCAAAAATAAAACAAGCACGAAGGTAACTTGGAAAATGAGACATTTAGATCTGAAAGATAAATATTATCTCCCGGAATTCATCAATATAGAACTCACGAATCATTGTAATTTGCGGTGTCTGATATGTCCCCATGGTCATGATCTGATCAAAAAAAAAGGATATATGGATGTTGCCGTTTATAAAAAGATTATAGACGAGATAAGTGAGTGTCCGGATTGGGTACCAAACCGAATCAACTTGGTTGGTGTTGGAGAGTCTTTACTCCATCCGGCTTTTATGGAAATGGCAAAATACAGTAAGCAGGCCGGCTATACTCAGATATTAACGACTAATGCTTTCTTTCTTACAAGGAACAAAACTGACGAAATAGTCGATGAACATCTTTTGGATCAGATAGAAATCAGTTTTGATAATAATGAAGACAGTTATGTCCGGTACAAAGGCGGGCGGATATATGACATTATAATTGACAACATCGATTATTTTGTACAGAGATGCCGTGATATTGATGTCCGTATTAAGTTTATTCAATATCACAACGACTCATACGAGTTTGTGATTCCGGAACATTTGAAAACAAAATTCAATGCACCGAATGTTACTTTTGTCGCTTATGCGCTGTCTTCATGGCGGGGGACCATGGATATGGAATTCATTGACCACAAGAGCCGAGATGCGGTTTTTGGCAAACGGCGTCATACCCCTGCAAAAACAAAATGCAATTGTGGCGCAAACATGGGAATGTTCGGTTGGGACGGCTCTGTCAGATCCTGTTATCTTGACTACAACTCCGAGCATACCTTTGGCAATGTACAGAATGAGAATATAATCGATATTCTCTTAAGCGAAGAACGGCGTCTCTTTATTGATAATATTGCCCAGGGGAGCCATGTGGAAAACCGGGTCTGCGAAAACTGCCTGGCGCCATTCAATCGTCTTGATCAGAAAATTGTTTTGGAAACAAGTGATGGACTTCGTCAGCAAACAAGGGGCTCCCAGTGGGACGCTCATCACAAAAAGGAATGAGGCAGGCATGGCAAACGATTTTGTACTGATTTATCCGCCCTCCTACGGTCGAGAGATGGAGTTTCCGATTGGCGGACTATTTTTGGGGCATGCATTAATAAAAAACGGCTACACCTGTAAGATTATCAATGAATTCAGGATGGAAAGCATATTGGGTTTAATCGATAAATGTATCGAAGAAGGCACTGCTGCTTTCGGTCTGTCAATTGTTTCCAGCAGAGTCGTCGTCGATGCCATCGATATTGCAAAATATATTAAAGACTCACATCCGCAGATTCCCATTGTTTGGGGTGGCCCCCATGTATCCGCCCTTCCTGAGCAGACGCTGGCAAGTCAATATGTGGATTATATTGTCTGGGGTGAAGGCGAAAAGACCTTGCCGTTGCTGTTGGATAATATTCTCAGCAATAAACACACTTCCATACCGGGCGTAGGGTTTATATCCAATCAGGAAATCTCATTTATCCCATCCAATGAATTCACAGCACTGGAGGGGATATACGAGTTACCCTATCACCTCCTTGATGTGAACCGCTATTACCGCAAAATGAATTTAGGCGGCACGCGCTGGCTGAGTGCCCTCTACTCAAGGGGTTGTCCTTTCGAATGCACTTTCTGCATAAATTCCAACTATCGTTGGAAAAATAATAAAGTCAGGTTTCATTCACTGGATCATATCATGTTCGACCTGAATCGCCTGATTAGAGATTTTGGTGCAGATGGTATTACTCTTATGGATGATCATTTCTTTATTAATGAAAAGCGGGTGGTTGAAATCTGTGAGGCAATAAAAGCTGAGAAGTTTAACGTTCGTTTCAGGGCAAACGGTCGAATTGATACTTTGGACCGATTGTCGGACAGCACCTATCAACTTCTTCAGGAGACGGGGTTTGTAGCTATCGGGGCCGGCGTTGAGTCCGGGTCGCCCGGTATGCTTAAGATTATAAATAAGAATATTACCCTGAAGCAGGTCCATCGTGTGGATGAAAAGCTGTCCCGTTACGGCATAAAAAAACACTGGAATTTTATTACCGCATTGCCCGGAGAAGATATTGAAGACGTCCGCCTGACCTTAAAGCTCATAGCAAAGCTGGCCAAAACTTCTTTCGACTCCCCGTTTCCGTTTTCCAGCTATAAAAAATTCATACCTCTGCCGGGGACGAAGCTTTATGAGGATGCCATCGCAGGATATGACCTGAAAGAACCCCGGAAATTGGAGGAATGGGGGGCCTTTTCCCATAAATATGAAATTGAGGATGATAAATTTGATGTAAAGAACAGGCCTTGGTTAAGCCCCGAACTTTTAATCTATACAAACCTTGCCCAAAAATCCGTCGCAGAGCTTAACGCACTTTATACCGGAAATGATGCTGATATAGCATCCATTAAGGAAAAAATCGTTGAGATTGAGATCCTCATTGAAATGACACCGGACGAAATTAAAAAAGTACTTGAACTAAACAGAGGCGTCAAGGCACCTGTCAGTGCCACTGCTGTTATACATAAGCCTGAAAGCCAGGGGATTTAAGCGTTACTCGGAATAACATTATCTCCCTTTGCACCGACTCTTCATTTACAGAGACTTATTTATCAATATACTCTTTTTTAAGTTTTCTCTCAGATCATGGCTTTTAACTATAATTTATTGAGGTGATCTGTGTCTATTTTCAGTGAGTTGAGGTTGCAGCCGTGTTCCGGAGTCTTGATGCGGCAGATGATAATATTTATGTAGAGAAATGGTGAATGATGCAAATAAATTCAGCCGATGATATGGGGTATTACTACAGAGACCAGATCTTAATTGAGCCCACCAATCACTGCAATATGGAATGCATATATTGTACTAACAAGAACCTGTCCTATCCTAAAGGCATGATGTCCTGGTCGCTTTTTCATAAGTGCGTAGATGAAATCGCAGAACACCCCCATATCAAATCCATAAATCTCTTAGGTATGGGAGAGACATTTATCCATCCCCGGATTTTTGACATGATTGATTACATCCACGAACGAGGTCTGGATTGTTTTGCCGGTACAAACGGAAAATGGCAGCCGTCGGAAGGAAATCTAAGGACCCTTCTTCGATTGAAACTGTTGAATATAAGTATTGATGCCTTAACCAATGATACATACCGGTTGTCCCGTCAGGGTGCCGATGTGGCAACGATTTGGAAAAATGTTGAAAATATAATTCATTTTAAAAAGAAGATGGGGTCGGTGTCTCCTTATATTGAAGTCAGAATGAATCTTTTTAATTTTAACCGGCATGAAATCCATGATCTGATTAACTATTGCCGAAAAATAGGGGTGGACAGCGTAATTCTCGCAAAAGGTGCCTGCCCTCCAGACGTATCCACCGATTTGCCCGTAGCGGATTGGGAAAAATTACCGCATGAATATGTCATTACAAGAGGCCTGCATCCCGATGATGCTCACCGAAGTATTAAAATAAAGAAGGATTTAAATAACTGGCGGCTCAAACCGGAAGAGAAAGGAATGTTTGACCTTATGGATTGCGGTGGGGCCACCATTCACTGGAATGGAATTCTTACCCTCTGCTGTTTTGACTATAATGCCACTGTCACCATCGGTGATATGAATACCGGCAGCCTTGAAACAGCCTGGTCTAAAGCCAATATTCAAAGGGTTGAAACAGATATCCGGAACAACCATATGCTCAGGGTAAAAGAAAATAAGACAGTTGCCTGTGATCTTTGTCCAAGTTTTAAGGCGTACCTGGAACAATGACATTAGATGGGAATCCCTGATCATACTTTTTTTGAACCCGGCTATCGAAGCCATTCAGGGTATGTCTTGGGGAAGTATTAGCCTGCCGGATGGCTTGCTGAGTTATGGGAGCCGTGCACACAGACACCTGCAATATGAAAGGAAAAATATTACGATGAAGTGTAGAATGACAAGAGGTATTTATTTGAGAGCGAATGGGGATCTACCGTGTTATTGCTCCACCGGTGAGCAGATTTCATTGGGTCGGGTTCCATTTGACTCTGAAGATTATAATTTTGTTAACGACCTGTATTTTAATGACAAAATGAAATACGTCCGGGATTCTTTTGAAGCCGGTATAATTCCGTTTCCGAAGTATTGTTTGAAATGCAATTATCTTGATCCGTTTCATCGGTATGAGTCTGATTTATTGGATACTGAGATTGAGTGGGCCCATATTGAGCCGGGGGTTGCCTGCAATCTGGCTTGTCCCTATTGTATCCATGGGGCTCAATCACAAAACAAGCTGGTCAGGCATTTTTTACCCACTGAAATTTATGAAAAAATGGTCGATGATATCGCAAATGCCGGTATGACGATCAAGTGGATGTATTTCAGTGGCCGCGGGGAACCCGGACTTCACAGACATCTCTGGGATATGGTGGCCTATGCAAAACAACGCTTAGATACAAATTTCTTGGTGAATACAAACGGAAATATTCCTTATCAGGACGCGATAATCACTTCAGGTCTGGATAAGATTAAAATTGCTCTGGATAGCCTGGACCAGGATGTTTACGCAACCTACCGTATTAATGGAAAAGTGGATCGAATTTTGAAACTCACCGAACAGATTGCCAGAAGAAAAAAAGAACTCGGTGTAACTAATCCGGAAATAATATGGCAGAAAGTAATGTTTGACTTCAATGATTCCCAGGAAGAATTGATCGAATATCAGGAAAAAGCCCTGGCCCTTGGGGTAGACAAATTGAGAATATTTTATACGTTCACCGAAAATCTCAGCAAGAAAACCCCTGCGGAATTTCCCGCTGTTTTTCCAAATATTGAGTATCACAATCCGGTTGACCATGCGCTTATCGATCGGGACACAGTTTATCGGACACTGGATGATGAAAATACGGAAAACCGCCTTGGAGAATTGATTTGGTTGGTTTCACGATTGTTGAGCTGGTATAATCTTGGTGGTACAAACCGATATGAGTTCAATGACTATGCCAATATGGAACTCAGCAACCCTGAATTATACCGAAAGAAAATCGATCACCCTCACTGCAATGAGTATCGCGGCGTGATCAGTGATTGTTTCGATCGTATATCAAAGATTTATAAAAGTCGAAGCCAGGAGGAGGCAAGCGATTTCTTCAGTGAACAAGGCCGGTTGATACAAAAACTGAAAATCTGAAGATGTATTCAGAAAATCGGTTACTGCAATTGAAGATTATTCTATAACAAGAGGTTTTTTATGGAAAAAAAGAAAATAGTGTTGTTTTCTCCGTATGGTTTATGGACGGTTCATCTGCAAGCCGATGCGGTACTGTCTGCGGCTTTGCGGATGAGAGGAGCAGAAGTTTCAGTTATTGTTTGCGACTGTGCATTAAAAAACTGCCTCATCGCCAGAAAAATGGCTTTTAAAGACAATCCATACAGCAAAAGTGCATGTAGAGCCTGTTATGAATTTTCAATGAAATATTTTTCTAAATTTAAATCGCCGGTGACCAAGCTCAGCGATTTGTTATCTGACGAGGCCAGAACGACTTCTCAAACCTGGATTGATGGACTTTCAAAAGAGGACCTGCCCCTGGCCCGGTACCGGGAATATGAGCTTGGGAAATGGGTTCATGCCTCATTGTGTGCTTTTGATATGTCCGGCAAACCCAATCTTGAACACCCGGACGTTGAAGAAATGAGTCGTTCCTTACTCTATAATGGCGCGTTGATTTTGCATGCGCACAATAAAATGATCAGCCAATTCATGCCTGACCACATTATCTTATATAACGGGAAACATGCGTACTACAGGGTGTTTTATGAACTTTCCAGGAAGCTTGGCATTCCGGTACTGGCCCATGAAAGAGGACGGATTGACGACAGTTTTGAATTTCGGGTTAATGAAATCGGACATTTTTCCTGCGGCCGAGTCGAGGCGCTACAGCCCTGGCTTTCAGTTCCTCTGACCGGTGATGACTGTGCTACCGTCAAGCGGTATCTCGGTGACCGTCAGGTAAACAAGAACGTCAGCATGGGAGGGTATTATCTTTTTAAGCATGGCCGGAAAGATATCCGGAAAATTTTAAGGATTCCTTCGGATGCACCCATTGTTGCGTGTTACACCGGAAGCGACTGGGAATTCGGAAGGGATAAATATGATATCCCGAGGCGATTCGGAGCATCTTCCATTACGGCAATAGAACGGCTTATCAAGGCTGTTGAAGGGGAAGCGTATTATCTGGTGATTAGACATCATCCGTTTATGGTCGCAAGAACCCATACTAGTGCTGCATTTTTAACAGATGTTTTTGAACTGAATCGAAATCTGCCGGAAAATGTCCGGGTCATTATGCCTGAAGAAAAGATCAAATCTTATGACATTGCATGGAATTCTGATGCTGCGGTTTCATTCGGAAGCACCATGGGCGTTGAATCTAATCTCCAGGGAACCTCGTCCGCCAGCAATGTTGATAATATACTTACCCTTTTAAGGCTGGTGGACCGGATTGATTCCGACAATGATTACGGCAACGTGATTGAGGCTTGCCTGACGAAGACCGAGAATATTGATGTGAAAATGCTTCAGGACATGTATCGTAAATTTTATTTTTATATGTTCCGGTTGAGTTTTCAGTTCAAATCATTTGGCATTAAAAATTTCTGGAGCCCTGATATCAGAGTTCAGGGTACTCAGGACCTGACCCCAGGAAAAGATGGTGAACTGGACAATTTATGTAAATATATATTAGAAGGTAAGGCATTGTTTCCCGTTCCCGGTGAGATGGAAAAAAACAGATCTGAGGTACAGGAAAAAGAATTTTTCGCAAAAGAGTTGATGGAAATTCAAAAAAAGCGTGCTGGGGTTCGTCGTCAAGCCCGGGAATCAGACTTGACACCCACTCACATTCCACTGGTAACAGTGATTCCAATACGTCGAAACGGTCGTATCATTTCTGATAATTCCGTATTGAAAAAATCTTTAAAGCAGTCCAGACATTCCAAGATTGAGCAAATTGAAATTCCTTTTCCAAAAAGAGGTGATATCAAGTCGTTCCTATTGGAACTTGAAATAGCCGTCATGAAATCCCAAGGGGAGTATTTATATTTTTCAGCGGATTTTGTCCATTTGGACGAAGCCTTAATCTCTTCGGCTGTAGATTATTTACAGGAGAATGAAAATCGCCAGGTCGGTGCCGTGGTTACCGGTGGATGGATCTGTGATACGGATGGACATCTGAATAATGAAATCTTTACCGAGCGCGTGGATCAGGGAACCTACGAGGTGTTGAACGAGAGTTTTCCTGTATCGGATGACCCGGTTCTTCTCTTGAGCCTTTTCGTCTGGCGAAAGAAAGAATTCAGCCGGTTGATCAATCGTATTGGGCAAGAGTGTGCCGAACCTGAGGATTTTTCATACCTATTATCCCGATGCCTGTTTTCAGACGATGCCGCTCCTAGGGTGGAAAAACTTATGCTGCCTCTGGTTACGATCTATCTTCAGTTTACAGAAAAAGAACTGATGGAAAAAGGCCTCCGGGAATTTGAAGGCGGACGTTATGAAGAGGCTTTGGCGCACTTTGACAGATGCCTGGATGCCGGTCGATATGATTTGGATTTATCCTACCACAGGGCCGTGTGTATGTTGCGCCTTGGAAGGGAATGGGAAGGGGGGGCGTTGATTGACATGGCGCTTGCGTCACACCATGGGAATACCCGCTTCCTGGAGTTGAAAGAACAAGCAATGCAGGACACTGGCAGCCGGTCCGTGACATATGAAGCTGTCTCCGCCGCTGTTGAACGTGTTCCGGGATATCTGGTGCCCGGTCAGGAACGGTACCTGTTTGAAAAGGTGGCTGCCCTGCCCGATCATGCCAGAATCCTTGAAATTGGCTCATACTATGGGCGGTCAACCTCTGCCATGGCCTTCGCATGTATGGGCAGTCATAAACACATCTATGCCATGGACTCATTTGTGGGCAACAGAAAGGGCGGCGGCACCAGAACAATCGGTAATTCATACTTTGATGTATGGGAAAGGAATATCCGCGGACTGGGACTGAAACAATACATCACCCCCTTAAAGGGATTTTCATACGACCTGATTCCCCGGTGGGACTCTGAGCGAAAATTTGATTTCGTATTCATTGACGGGTCACACCATTATGAAGATGTCAAAAAGGATTTTCATCTGATTCTGCCTTTTGTGAAGGAGAACGGCTGGATTGCACTGCATGATGTCACCCCCGCCTTCCCCGGCGTATGGCGGCTGTGGCGGGAGGAGGCGCTGCCGATGCTGAGTAGCTGCGAGGTCTGTTCAACACTGGCCTGTGGCAGGAAGTGTGCCGATGCCGTGCCGATAGGGAAAAATGATGCCCCGCCATTCAAATATTGCAAGTCTTTTATCGATTTTCTCCGCGAGTATTTTCCCGATGCCGGGCATCTCGCCGAGGCGTATGAATTAAGTGTGAAAAATCTTGAATCAACCCTGCCTGAACAATTCCTCGAAGCCGAGAAAACCATCGCAAAGACGCCGGATAACATTGGTAATCTCATCGAAAGTGCCCTGTCACTGGAAGCACGGGATGACGGATATTTGAATTTCTGGTACGCATTGATACTGTCAGGGCGGCAGCTGGTTGAGAAAGCGCAGCAGTATCTAAATAGGGGGTTGTCCGTGTCAGCGCCGGGACCAGCGGATAGAATTGAATTATACTTGAAACAGAATAGCACTCTCAAAAGTGTTTCATGATGGATTCAATATTGGTGCAGGAGAAGTAATTTTATGGAGTATACTGAAGACAATAGGTTGAAATGCGAAGCATTCCTTAAGGAATATTGGAGTCGCAAGTGGAATGACATCAGCGTAATGACTGACGATCCTTTGTGGTTTCCTCATCGGCTGGATCTGGAATCGTGGGGTGAGCACCGCAATCCGCATTTTGTTGAGCGCGGTGTGTATTCTCATCAAGTCATCAACCCAGGTGACAGGGTGTTGGAACTATGCTGCGGAGACGGTTTCTACGCTTACCACTTTTTTGCCTGCAAAGCAGCTCACGTGGATTGCCTGGATCTAAACATAGATGCGCTTTCCCATGCACGTGAGTATCATGCGCTGGAAAACATCCGCTATCATCGATTAAATATTATTACCGATCCTTTTCCGTTTCAAACCTATGATGTGGTTGTCTGGGATTCTGCCATCCGGAGGCTGGATGTACCGTCAATTGAGATAGTTCTTGATAAGATCATGACCTGTCTGAAACCGGGCGGTAAATTCTCAGCCTACGAGATTTTTGAGGAAGATGAAAAGCCCATTGAGTTTATTACTCCTTTGACAAGGAAGCAGCTGGAAGACATGTTTAAGGAACGTTTTGAAACTGTAGAGTACATTCGAACCTTGACGCCTGGGCGTGCAAACTATTATTTCCATTGCCAAAAAGGGCTTAGTTGTAAAGACAATTGCTGAACATCGAAGGAAAAAGAAGATTTGTGAAGGATAACCTGGACAGATTCTTAGGAGGTCTATCATGACCAAGGAACGACGGATAGAATTGGGTGCTCCCATCCTCGGCAAAGAGGAGCACGACGTCCTTTGCAAAATTATTGACTCTGGCTGGATCACCATGGGACAACGTGTGGCACAATTTGAGAGCGCTTTTGCCGATATGCACGGTATATCGAACGGTGTGGCGGTGAACTCCGGCACGGCAGGGCTGCATTTAGCACTCGCCGCTTCCGGCATTGGCCCGGGGGATGAAGTGCTGGTGCCCTCCATGACATTTGCAGCAACGGTCAATGCCGTTTTGTACTGTGGCGCTACCCCTGTACCCGTGGATATTGTATCTGCTCATGAGCCGCATCTTTGCCTGGAGAATGCACAAACCGCATTCTCAGAGAAAACACGGGCTGTCATCGTTATGCATTACGGCGGTTATGTCATGGCCATGGAAAAATGGAAAAAAGTTTGTGATGAGCGCGGTGTGCTGCTGATAGAGGACGCCGCCCACGCACCGCTCGGACCTGATGTGGGTGCCTTTTCTCACTGTTCGGTCTTTAGTTTTTACACAAACAAAAACATGACCACCAGTGAAGGCGGTATGGTACTCACCAACAATGACGCTCTAAGTGTTCGCATGAAGAGCATGCGTTCACATGGTATGACCAAGAGCACGTTGCAGCGCGACAAGGGGCAAGCATTTTCTTATGACATTGTTGAACTGGGATACAACTATCGTATGGACGAGTTGCGGGCCGCAATGGGGCTGGTGCAGCTTGCACGGCTGCCGGGGTGGAATGCGCGGCGTATTGAACTGACGGCTCATTATCGCAGTCTTCTGGATGGGAGTGACGTGGGTCTTCTCTTTGCACCCGATCACCCAACCTGTGCTCATATCCTGCCCGTGCTGCTGCCGGAAGGAACTGACCGGGAAAACGTCATGGCAAACCTGCTGGAGCAGGGCATTCAGTCCAGCATCCACTATCCGCCGATCCATCTTTTAAGCTACCACAGTAGGGTTCTGCCTGAACGTTTTCTGCCGCATACGGAGGCATTTGCAAGCAGGGAACTTACCCTGCCGTTGCATCCTAAGCTTTCCGAAAACGATGTTGCGTTCACCTGCCAGACCCTGTTATCGATACTCACGGAAGCTTCCAGGTCGGAGGACCCATGAACGAATTCGAAACTTTCAAGGACAGTAAGGTATTAATCACCGGAGGTGCGGGCCTCATTGGTTCCACCCTTGCCGGCAGGCTTGTCGGGCTGGGTGCCGACGTGACTATTGTCGACAGTTTAGTGCCGGAATACGGCGGAAATCTGCACAATCTGCGCAACTGCCGCAACAGTGTTAACCTGAATATTTCCGATGTGCGCGACCCTTACTCCATGGCTCATCTGGTCCAGGACAGGCAATACCTGTTCAACCTGGCAGGTCAGACCAGTCATATGGACTCAATGGCCGATCCGTTCACCGATCTTCAGATTAACGGCAAGGCCCAACTTTCCATCCTTGAAGCCTGCCGGAAAAGCAATCCGAAGGTGAAAATTGTTTTTGCCAGCACTCGACAGTTGTATGGCAGGCCCCAATATTTGCCCGTGGATGAAAAGCATCCGGTTTGTCCTGTGGATATTAACGGCGTGAATAAGCTTGCCGGTGAAATGTACCATCTGATTTACAACGACGTATATGGTATTCCGACTTGCGTCTTCCGGCTGACCAATACCTACGGTCCGCATATGCGTATCAAGGATGCGCGCCAGACCTTCCTGGGGATCTGGATCAGGCAGGTGCTGCAGGGAAAACCCTTCGAAGTATGGGGAGGGGAACAGCTTCGGGATTTCACCTACGTGGAGGACTGTGTGGATGCGATGTTACTGGCAGCTTTGAATATGGAGATAGCTGAAGGTAAATGTTATAACCTTGGCGGAGAATCAGTCATCAGCCTCAGGGAATTGGCAGAGATGTTGATCAAAGCCCATGGTTCCGGAAAATACACTGTCATGGAATATCCGGAAGACCGAAAGAAAATCGATATCGGAGATTACTATTGCGATGACTCGTTGTTCCGAAAAGAACTGGGCTGGGCACCCGGCACCCCAATCAGACAGGGACTGGAAAATACCCTGCATTTTTTCTCAAAAAACATGAAATATTATTTATAATATGAAGCAGATCATCATCCCCCTTGCCGATCCTCACGGCGACCGCAGACAACTTGGCAATATATTAGACGATGCCGTGAAACGGGTTCTGGATAGCGGTTTCTATATTCTCGGCCCCGAAACCGTTGCCTTTGAAAAAGATTTCAATCATTGGCTTGGACATGACGGGCATTGCGTAGGGACAGCATCCGGTACCGATGCAATTGAACTGGCCCTGCGGGCGTTGGGCGTACGAACGGGAGATGCGGTAATCACCGTGTCACACACAGCCGTACCCACCGTGGCTGCCATTGAACGATTTGGTGCGGTCCCCGTATTGATTGATGTAAAACCGGACACCTGCTGCATGGATCCACAGAGACTGCTTCAGGCAATCAAATGGTGCAGGGAAAAGGGGCTTGTACCACGGGCCTTGGTGCCGGTGCACCTCTACGGATATCCTGCAGACATGCCTGCCATCATGGACATTGCAGGGCAAGAAGGCCTGCTTGTGGTGGAAGACTGCGCCCAGGCCATCGGCGCAACTTTGAACAGTCAAAAGGTCGGCACTTTTGGTCATGCGTCCTGCTTCAGCTTCTATCCCACCAAAAACCTTGGTGCTGTGGGTGATGGCGGTATGGTCCGCTTCCGCCATGAGGCTGCCGCAACCAAAGCCCGCAAGCTGCGGGAATACGGCTGGGGCGTACAACGTTTTTCCAGCGAATTCCCCGGCATCAATTCCCGGCTGGATGAATTGCAAGCCGCAATTCTCAGGGCAAAATTATCCCATCTGGACGGGTGGCTGACACGCAGACGGCAGATCGCAGCAATCTACGCCAGAGGGTTAGCCGATACTGGTTTGATTCTTCCGGTCTGTAAATCAAAAGCAGAACACGCCTATCATCTCTACGTGGTGCGCACATCAAACCGGGATGGGCTGCGGAAATATTTGGCAAAGAAGGGTATTGGCTCAGGTATCCACTATCCTTTGCCTGTTCATCTCATGCCCGCCTACGTTAACCGTCTACCAGTGCCGGGTATTGTGGCAAATACTGAAACCATCACCAAGAGTATTATCAGTCTTCCCATGCATCCCCATCTCAAAGATGAACAGCTGCACATCGTCTGTGAGGCGGTAACGGCATGGGAAAGGAAAAATACACTGCCTGTGCAAAGATAATTTCATCAAAACAGTCAATGGACCGAAACAATGGCTTATTTTAGGATCGTATTTACTTTAACAGACTGTACATTTTATACAACCAAGGAGGTGCAATGATCGTATGAATACCTGTGCCGTGGCTACAAAACAGGCGATCTCCCTCTATCGTGATTCTCAGCTGTGCCGGAAATTGTGTGGACAGAAACCTTTCGGGTCCCGTCATTGGGAATACCCGTGGGCGGTTGAACAGAGTGACATACTTGCGCATGACGGTTTGCGAATCCTTGATGTCGCCCCCGACTTCACATTTCCTTACGCCTCTTTTATAGAATCCCGGCATGATGTCACATTCATCGACCTTGAAAAGAAGCGATGGTCCGACACCGTGACATGGGGGGCGGAGGTAAGCGCGCTGGCGACCCGGTCTGATTATCGAATCATGGATGTTTGCAACATGTCCTTCAATGATGAAACCTTTGATAAAATATTTTGTATCAGTGTATTGGAACATATTGTCTGCCCAACTCAGGAGCCGGATCACCCCCGGCTTAGCCGGATATTTTCTTTTGATGCCGCCAAACCAGCCCTTAAGGAAATGTACCGGTGTCTTAAACAAGGTGGACAACTGATACTCACGGTAGATATCTACGGCGGAGAAAAGTGGAAGAGCTATTTTGATCAATGGGATATTTTATCGGACATAAAAGATGCGGGATTTAGCATAGATGATTTGCCAAAATTCAATCGCGATAAAATTTTTAATTCCCATGAAACCTTTATCAGTCAGTTCCATGGCCCATATATCACTATGGGGTTTTGTCTGAAAAAATGAGCATTGTACTGGGAGTTTACAAAGCAAAATTGTGCCGCAGGAAGTATGAACAGGGTAAATGACACCATCTCATCGATGGCAGAACAGTTTTTAAGGAGATGAAAATAGCATAGTATGACTAGTTTACCTAAGGTTACCATTGTTATACCCACGTTCAACCAGGGGCAATATCTACCGGCCTGTGTTACCCATTGTCTTTTTCAGACATACGAGAATCTGGAAATTATTATTATTGACGGCGGTTCAACAGATTCCACCAAAGAATACCTTGCCGGGCTTGAGCAGGAAATTAAAGAAAAGACCATGCTGCCGGTTGCCTGCATGTCTGAAGAGGGGGAGGTTGTCCGCAAAAAAAATAGAATATACCCCCAAAACAGGAAAGTGAAGATTATATCCTTTGACCGGGATATCGGTGCCACCCGTACCTACAATGAGGGTCTGAAACGGGCATCGGGAAAATACTGTACCTATGTTGTGGGCGATGATATGCCACAACCTCATATGATCGAAGAAATGGTCACAGCCCTGGAGGCTGGTAAAGGGGATTTCATATACTCTGATATGAACCTTGTGGATGATGACAATCTGATAGTCAGGCAGATGCAGTTTCCTGAATTTGGCTTCAAAACATGTCTTGCCGACTGGTTTCATCTTGGGGTGAGCAAGCTCTACCGGACGGAACTTCACGATATGGTCGGCTTGATGGACGAAAAGTACACGGCTGCCAACGATTATGATCAGTATCTCCGTTTTGCCATGGCTGGATGCCGGTTTTATCATATTCCTAGAGTACTTTATTCTGTCCGATGGCATGGGCCGACTAGAAAAATCGGGCAGCATACCTCTGAAAGATATGAGATCTTAATGGAGGAATCAAAAAAGTGTGCTGTAAGAGCCCGGGAGTTTTATAAAAGCTGCGGAGAGCCAATGAAAACAAAGTAAATTAGTATCCCGATTCGTTTGGCTGGATTTCCAATTCCTTGTGTCTTGTTTTGAATCCGACTATAGTAAGCAGAACGTTTACTCTGGTGGATACGGGATTAGAAAGGAACAGGTGAACATGGCCGAAGACACTCAGCTGCCGATTTTTTTTGCGGACCCATAATCAGAAAACTCACCCCGGATGAGATGGTTCTCTGGTGGGTGAGTCCAAAGCATTTGACAGGGCGGTTTGAATCTTTTTTTCGAGATTCGGACCGCCCTGTTTTTTCTTGTGCCTTTGGCAGGGAAAATACGCGGGTTGTAAAAATTGCCGATCGGGCATGGGTTCATTTGTTGACTGTTGGATTACCTCTGGACCTGCCTGAAAACCAAAAGATAAATTACACATTGGTTTCAGACCAGGGCGATCGTTTGGAAGAGATTTTGCCTCATTTGGTATTCCCCAGCGACTCCCATCCCTCTTTTGTGATCAAGACAAAATTGGATACCATCTTCCATGGATCCTGCCGCAATCCTCACCATGACAGTGAGGACAGTTTTCTCGGAGCGGACCGGGTGATTGAAGAAACGCTTGATGCAGATGACAGACCCGCTTTGCTCATGCTTACCGGAGACCAGATTTATGCCGATGATGTGGCAGGTCCAATGCTCCATGCCATTCATCAAATTATACATTTGTTGGGCTTTCCGGATGAGACCTTTGAGGATGCTGTTGTGGGAGACAGCACCGGCCTTTACCAGAGCAATGACACCTATTATCAGAGGAAAAATATTTTGCCCAATACCCGGGTGGGGCGCAAATGGTATACCCGGGGTGGTGTTTATCCGGTGTTTACCTCTTTCTTCAGTCATAATCATTTGATTTAATTTGCCGAGTATACGGCAATGTATCTGCTGGTCTGGTCCCCGATGCTCTGGCAGTATGTGACCTTTGATGACTCTGCTGCGGGGGATGAATTCAAAACAGCCTATGGGGATGAGCAAAAGCGTATAGAGGCTTTTGTTGATTCGCTTCCATCGGTTGCACGTGTCTTTGCCCATATCCCCGTATACATGATCTTTGATGACCATGATATTACCGATGACTGGAATATGACGGCTCAGTGGGAAGTCGCCGCTTATGGTCATCCTTTTTCAAAACAGATCATTGCCAACGGCCTTGCCGCCTATTGGCTATGCCAGGGTTGGGGGAATGCCCCTGAAAAATTTAATCAAAGATTTTTAGAAGGTGCCGAGGCTTTTTTAGATAACCCTGACGGTGATGCAAGGTCTTGTTTTACAGATACTATATTCAAGTTTGAGAACTGGGAGTACCATTTGCCCACCTCTCCCAAACTGGTGGTGATAGACAGCCGGACCCGGCGCTGGCGTTCGGAAGTCTGTGCTGCAAATCCATCCGGTCTTCTGGATTGGGAGGCATTGATGGAACTGCAGCAATTACTTATGGACGAGCCTTCGGTCATTCTGGTGGCCCCGGCCCCTGTATTCGGGGTCAAACTCATTGAAACAGTTCAGAATATTGTTTCTTTTTTCGGCTATCCTCTGGCGGTTGATGCGGAAAACTGGATGGCGCATAAAGGGTGCGCTTATACCCTTCTTCATATCTTCAAACATTTAAAGACTCCCCAGAATTATGTGATTTTATAAGGAGATGTTCACTATTCTTTTGTCTATGACATAAAGATTCGGTTCAGGACCAATAGTCCCAGAATTTGGCAGATCACATCTTCGGGTATCAAAAATGAGTTTCCGCGTCCTCTGCTGAAATGGATGGACAGATTCAACCAATGGCTGTATGGCCCCTATTCTTTGTTGAATATTTTTACCAAACAGCGGCAGATGAAAATCAGGGAGCGGATTCCCGTGGGCAGGGGAAAGAGGCGGTTGATACCGGATAGCGGCATGGGTATGGTCTGCCTGGATCCTGAGGGCAGACCAAGACAGATACGAGAAATTTATGCCGGGAAAAGGGCATTAGATTTTGTACCGGACGAAAGTCAGAAACAAGATGCTCATATTGAATTTCATGAATAAAATCCGTTAGTGTTTTTCCCGGTTATCCCATCATATTGAGGATCATGGGATAAGTGTAAGTTGTTGAATTTTTTCTAAATATGGGGTCGCCTTTTCCGGCATCCCAAGCCTTTGATAGGCTGTGGCGATGTTCTCTAACGCACTGGCGTGTCCGGGCGTCAGGGAAAGGGCCTTTTTATAACAGTCTATGGCTTTCTCAAATTGGTCCAGATCCTGATAACAATTACCCAGATTGTTTAACGCTTCAGGAAAGTTGGGGTCTATTGATAAGGCTTTTTCAATATATGTAACCGCAATATCGCTTTCACCGAGCTGACGTGAGAGAAGACCGTAAAGATGATTGGCATCGACATTATCGGGGGCAGAGGCAAGCACTTCTTTGTATAGTGATTTTGCCTGCTGCAAATTTCCCGCTTTATGGATTCCGAATGCCTGTTTAATCTTTATTTTATTACTATCATCGGCTTGTCTTCTTTTTATCTTTTTTTTTCTTTTTTTCTTTGGCATATGTGGCCCTTTGTTTTTTATCATTGAGTAAATCTTAGCCAATGATAAACGAGCTCGCTAAATACAACAAGCCTAAAATCGGGTTGAGGTTAAAATCAACCATTGCGTATACGGCTTTAATATTTGAAGCGGTTTCACCATTGATTCTGGAAAAGATTGTTGAGGGCAAACAGTGTTAACTGTTTTTAACAATTTTTCAGATTGACATTGTGGGGTGCGGTCCATATGTTTAACCAAATTCGTACCTTTCAAAATACTGGGAGACCACTCTGATTTGTCTGGAAAGACCGGTGCAACTGGCCCCTGAGAAAGGCGGATCAACCTAATTAAATAAGGTTCTGAATCATCATGAATGACCGGGATATAAAGCGTAAACTTGCAGCCATTGTTTCCATGGATGTTAAAGACTATTCCCGGCTTATGGCTGATGATGATGTTCAGACCGTTAGAATGCTCAAGTCCTGCCGCCTTCTCATGGCAAAAGAGATTGAGAACCACAAGGGCCGCGTGGTGGATTCCCCGGGTGACAATCTTTTGTCTGAATTTGCTTCTGTTGCCGATGCGGTTCAAAGTGCCGTCAGTATTCAGGCTGCCCTTAAGGAGTTGAACAAAGATCTGCCTTCTAACCGTAAAATGGAATTTAGAATCGGCATCAATCTTGGGGATGTAATCCATGATGGCGATCAGATTTACGGGGACGGGCTTAATATTGCGGCCCGGCTCGAAGGTATTGCGCAGGGAGGCGGTATCTGCATTTCAGGTCCGGCCTTTGACCAGGTAAAGAAACTTCTCCCCATAGGGTATGAATATCTGGGGGAAAAATCCCTGAAGAATATATCGGACAAGGTTCCGGTTTACAGGGTGATCACAGATCCTGAAAAGCCGGGAAAGGTTTCCTATGCCTGCGGCCATGACAATCCGAAATTCAGACGGCGGAAACGATTGCTTTTTATGCTGATATGCATCGGTATTGTGGTGGGGTTTGTTATACTCAAAAATAAGAACAATCCGCCAGGTTCAGGCCATGGGCCGTCCGAATTTAAAGCCAAACTTAAGGCAAAATTTGAGAAACTGCATAAGCCGGAAAAACCCTCCCTGGCTGTGCTGCCCTTTGAAAATATGAGTCAGGATCCGGACCAGGATTATTTTTCCGACGGATTGACCGAGGATTTGATCACGGATCTGTCCCAGGTATCGGGGCTCTTTGTGATCGCAAGAAATTCGGTGTTTACCTACAAGGGGAA